>NZ_JACNAC010000099.1:0-11267 GCF_017349775.1 Pseudomonas sp. GW460-12-10-14-TSB1 | reverse complement strand
GAGGGATTGCGGGGTCTCGATCAACCCCGGGATCACCGCGTTGCAGCGAATGCCGCGCCCTGCCAGTTCCACCGCCAGCGAGCGGCACAACCCCGGCACCCCGGCCTTGGCCGCGGCGTAATGAGCATGCTCCTGCCAGCCGTAGACACCACCGGCAATCGAGGAGATCGCCACCAGGGCGCCGCCCTCGCCCATGTGTTTCACCGCCGAACGGAAGGTACGCATAACCCCGGTCAGATCGACATCGAGCATGGCGTTCCAGGCCGCGTCGGTCATTTCCAGCAGGGGGGCACGGCGCAGCAGGCCGGCATTGGCCACCGCGTAATCGAGGCGCCCAAAGTGCGCCACGGCTTGCTCCGCCAGCGCGTCCACCGAAGCACTGTCGGTGACATCCAATGGCAGCATCAGGCACTGGCCACCCGCTGCCGCCACCAGGTCACGGGTGGCTTGCGGGTCATGGGGGTCGGCGGGGAAATACCCGCCAACCACCGCCACACCGTGGCGTGCATAGGCCACGGCCAGGGCCTGGCCGATGCCGCTGGCGGCACCGGTGATCAAGGCGACTTTCGAAGTCATGGGTAACTTTCCTTATTGAACGGATTCAGGACGCACATGGCGCGCGGCGAACATCAGCGCGCCGGAGAGGAAGCAGGGCAGCGCGCCGAAATACAGCGCCGAGGTCTGCCAGTCGCCACCGGCCGACAGCACCTGGGTCGCGCCGAAGCCCGCCACCACTGCGCCGATCGGACCCATGGCGTGGATGATCGCGCCGCCGGTGGCGCGGATGCTGGTGGGGAAGCTTTCACTAATGAAGAACAGCGCCGCCGAGTACGGGCCGATCAGGAAGAACAGGCCCAGGCTGTACAGCCCCACCACCATCGGCATGTTGCTCGGGCCATAGAGCATCCCGGCGAACGATAGGCCGCCGAGCATCCAGCCCAGGCCGATGACATTGCGCCGGCCGATCTTGTCGCCCATCCAGCCGTGGCACAGGTAGCCGCAGTAGCCCACCAGGTTGGACAGCACCAGGATGATCAGCGAGTTCTCGAAGGAGATGCGATGCACGCTGACGATCACCGACGTGCCGAGCACGCTGAACACCTGGATCGCCGCCCAGTTGAGCAAGATCGCCGCGCCGATCACCAGGGTCGCGCGCCGCGCCGGGCCACGGAAGGCCGCGGCCAGGCCGGCCTTGCTGTGCTCGTCGTAGTCCACGCCGTAGGTAGCGGCAACGGCCTGGGCCTCGCTGACCGACCCGCTCTTGCGCAATTGGTGGATGCGCTGGTGGATCTGGAACTGCGGGCTCTCCTTGAGCTTGCGGGCCATGACTGCGACCACGATGGCTGGGATCGCGGCGAAGATGAAGCAGCCCTGCCAGCCAATGACCGGCAGCAACACCGCGGTCAGGCCCGCGGCGATCAGCGCCCCCACCGGCCAGCCGCCCTGCACCAGGCTGTAGATGAAGCCCCGGCGCTTGGCCAATTGCGGGTCATCGGAAGCCGCGTACAGCTCGCTGAGGTAAGTGGCGTTCACCGTTTCCTCGGCATAGCCCAGGCCGCCCAGGGAGCGGATCAGGATCAGCGGCGACTTGCCCCAGGCGCCGCCGATGGCGGTCAGCGCCGAACAGATGGCCGAGCCGCTGACGGTGAAGATAATGCCCATGCGCCGTCCCAGCCGATCCACCAGCGGGCCGATGGCCAGGGCCACCACCGCCGTGCCCACCGCCACCCAGGTGGCGATCTCTGCCTGCTCCACCTCGCCCCAGCCGAAGTGCCGGCCGATCTCTGGCAACAGGGTGCCGAACAGAATGAAGTCGTACACCGCGAAGACCCAGGCGAAGAAGGCGATCCAGGTGGCGAAGCGCACTTGGTCCGAGGTCAGCTGCTGGGGTTTCCAGCCAGTCAGGTCGAGCTTGTTATAGATAGACATCAATCACGCCTCGATGAAGTGGCCGGGATCAGCGGTTGCGGGGGTTGCGGGGGTTGCGGCGGATAAAGTCGTCGGCGATCTCGTCGAAAGTGACGAAGCGCACGCCGGCATGGCCCTGGATGTGTTCGATCAGGCGCTCGAGCATCAGCAGCACTTGCGGGCGGCCGGAGACGTCGGGGTGGATGGTCATGGTGAACACCGCGTGCTCATGCTCGCGGTAGACCCAGTCGAACTGGTCGCGCCACATTTCTTCCAGGTGACGCGGGTTGACAAAACCGTGGCTGTTGGGCGCTTTCTTGATGAACATCATCGGCGGCAGGTCGTCCAGGTACCAGTTGGCCGGGATCTCCACCAGGTCGGTTTCCTGGCCGCGCACCAGGGGTTTCATCCAGGTGTCAGGGTGCTGGCTGTAGTCGATCTTGGTCCAACTGTCGCCGACCCGCACGTAGTAGGGATGGAAGTCGTTGTGCATCAGGCTGTGGTCGTACTTGATGCCCTTTTTCAGCAGCAGCTCGTTGGTCACCTTGCTGAATTCCCACCAGGGCGCGACGTAGCCGGTGGGACGCTTGCCGGTGACCTGGGTGATCAGCTCGATGGATTTGTCGAGGACGATCTCTTCCTGCTCCGGGGTCATGGCGATGGGGTTTTCGTGGCTGTAGCCATGCACGCCGATCTCATGCCCGGCCTCGGCCACGGCTTTCATCTGCTCGGGAAAGGTCTCCATGGAGTGGCCGGGGATGAACCAGGTGGTGCGCAGGCCATAGCGCTCGAACAGCTTGAGCAGGCGCGGCGCGCCGACTTCCCCGGCGAACAGGCCGCGGGAGATGTCGTCCGGGGAATCCTCGCCGCCGTAGGAGCCGAGCCAACCAGCCACCGCGTCCACATCGACACCAAATGCACAGAGAATTTCTTTAGCCATGAGCGGCCTCCAGTGTTTGCTTGTTGTTGGAAAAGGGTTGTGGGGCTCAGCGGCGCAGCGCCGCTTCCACCGCCAGGGCCGTGGCCAGCAACTGCGTGTCCTCGCCCTGGGGCAGGCTCAGCAGCAGTCCCGTGGGCAGGCCCTGGGCATCGCGGCCGCTGGGCAAGGCCACGCCGGGCATATCGAGGAAACTGCCGGGCATGGTCAGACGCAGGGTCGCGAGGTTGGTGCGAGCGAAGAGCTCGTCGTCGTTTTCAAGCGGCGCCAGGGGCGGCGCCACATGAGCCACGGTGGGCGTGATCAGTAGCGCGCCATCCAGTTCGTCCTGCACTTGTTGCTGCAACTGGCGCCGCGCCTCGTACAGCCGCAGCAGTTGGCTGGCGGGCATCTGCCGGGCGTTTTCCAGGCGCCGACGCACCCGCGGATCAAGCTGCTCGGCGTACTCGCTGTCGAGCAATGGCTGGTGCAGGGCGAAGGCTTCGGCGGCACCGAGCCAGCCCTGTTCCTGGATCAGTTGCAGGGTGACCTGCAGGCCGTGCAAGGGCCGTTGCACTACCACCGCCCCGGCCAGTTGCAGACGTTCGATGGCGACCAGCAGATTGGCCCGCACCGCCACTTCGGTATGGCGGTCGTCCAGCACTTGTAGATCGACCCAGAAGCGTTGCCCGGCGAGGGGGCGCGGCAGCGGCAATTGCCGTGGATCGCCGCCGCGCAGCAAGCCGTCGACTACCCAGGCATCGCGCACGCTGCGGGTCAGCGGCCCGAGGCTGTCGAGGCTGTGGGCCAGGGGAAACACGCCGTCGCGGTCATAGCGCCGGGACGTGGCGCGATAGCCCACCAGGCCGTTGAAGGCGGCGGGAATGCGGATCGAGCCGGCAGTATCGGTGCCCATGGCGATAGGCACGATACCGGCCGCCACCGCCACCGCCGAGCCTGCCGAGGAGCCACCGGGAATCCGTGGCTGGGCATCGCTGTGGGGATTGATCGGAGTGCCGAAGTGCGGGTTCAGGCCGAGGCCGGAATAGGCGAACTCGCTGAGGTTGGTCTTGCCCAGGCTGACCAGCCCGGCACGGCACAACTGCCGCACGCTGGGCGCATCCACGTTGGCCGGCGGCGCATCGCGGCGCACCTGGGCGGCGGCGGTGGTAATGGTGCCAGCCACGTCGAACAGGTCCTTCCAGGCCAGGGGCACGCCGTCGAACAGGCTCAGCGGCTGGCCGTCCCGCCAACGGGCGGCAGCCGCCTCAGCCTCGCGCCGAGCCCGGGCCGGGCACAGGGAAATGAACACATGGGGCGTCGCCTCGGCCAACTCCAGGGCCTGCTCCAGGACCTGGACCGGATCGGTGCGGCCCAGGGCAAAGGCTTCGGCCAGGGCCGTAGCATCGTTCAGCGAATCAGGATGCATGGCTCACTCCGCAAAATCATAAAATGTACTAAATATTAAAATGTACATTTTAACTGGAGCAGGTTCCGTGCCACTTCAAGACAGCGAGAACTTCGCCATCAGCCCAGGAAACCCGGAAATGCACCTGGAATACCGAGCCAGAGAGGGTTGCTGGCAGAAGCCACTCGGAGACCGGCGGAGAAAATCCTCGGCAAAGAATCCTTTAATGAAATAATGTATCTTTTATTAAAAAGTACATTTTAGTGCAGAAAGGTAACACCCCACCAAAGGTGGCCCCAGGACGGGGCAGCAAAATGTGGCACTCAGTGACACTCGGCAACTGTGAGAGAATCCCCGGCCATCGCCGCCCAGCCCCAGAGAAACCAATGAAAGCAGTGTCAGCAGAGGACCCGCGTACCGCATCGCGCTACGCCATGATCCGTCAGGTCTTGCGCGACGCCATCCTCCAGGGCACCGCCCTGCAGGGCCTGGTGCTGTTGGAAGCGCCACTGGCGGAACTGTTTGGCACCAGCAGGGTGCCGGTGCGCAAGGCCCTCGACCTGTTGCACGGCGAAGGCCTGATCAGCCGTTTTGACGGCCGCGGCTACCTGATCAACCCCCAGGGCCTGGAGATCGAACCGCTGCGCCTGCCCCTGAGCCATGCCCACCTGGGGCTGGCCAGCGATGAAGAACTAGTGGACACCCGGCCCCTGGGGGAACGGATCTACGAGGAACTTGGCGGCGCCCTCTCCACCTGCATCGCCTTCGGCCACTTCCGCCTCGACGAACAGGCCGCCGCCGAGCACTACGGCGTCAGCCGCGCGGTGGTCCGTGAAGCGTTGATGCGCCTGCGCGATCGCGGCCTGGTGGAAAAGGAACCCTACTCACAGTGGCTGGCCGGGCCGCTGACCGCCCGGGAAGTCACCGAAGACTACGAACTGCGCGCCTGCCTGGAGCCCGAGGCCCTGCGCCAGAGCGCCCCGGGCCTGGGCCGCGAACTGCTGGAACAGATGCTGGAACGGGTGACCCAGGCCCAGCAGGCCGAGCACTGTGGCCTGGAGGCCCTGGAACGCCTAGAGGAAGACCTTCACCAGCAATGTCTGGGGGGACTGCAGAATCGCAAGATGGCGGCGCTGATCCGCCAGGCCCAGAGCCCGATGATCATCAACCGGATCTTCTACCGCCTGCTGGGCATCGGTGCCGACCCGGCAATGCTCGCCGAGCACCGGCTGATCCTCGAACTGCTGCTGCACGGCGCCTTCGACGCCGCCGCCCTGAACCTCAGGGAACACCTGCAGCGGGCCCGCCAGCGCATGCTGCAACGCCTCAAAGTGCTGTCGGTACTGCCGGAACCGGAACTGCCGGGGTTCCTCAGCAAAATCAGCTGAACCCTGTAGCCGCTGCCGCAGGCTGCGATAGGTCTGCAGGACCTCAGACGATCGCAAGATCACCGCGCGCGCCCCTTCGGGTCGATCGCAGACCTGTAGGAGCGAAGCTTGCTCGCGATAGCGGTGCACCAGACACAACGCATTGCCTGCATCGCCGGCAAGCCTGGCTCCTACAGAAGCCGGAGGTCCTGCGGACCTATCGCAGCCTGCAGCAGCGGCTACAGGTGGTGTTTGTCAGGGAGATGCTGCTGAGCAGTGAAGAGGTTTCGCTTTGTTTTGTAAGGTATTTCCTAGAAAATCCCCAACGCCTTTGAGCGCCTTGTACCCCTCAGATTGATCGGGCAGTCTGCCTGGGTCGCTGCAAAATCAGCGGCCCGGATGTGGAAGTCTGGTTCTGAAGAGCGTGCAATTCGTCTCAATACGAACATCAGTAACTTTCGGTGCTGGTGAAGTCGTTTTATGGCGGCTGTACGTGGGGCACCCTCGGGTGCGCCGGCTCTTCAGTCCCGGTCTTCCACACCTGCGTACGGCTGCCACCTTCTCATGTGGAAGTGAGATCCGGCGGTTCCTTAAACGACTGAAGAGATCAACCTCATGAAAAAGCTCGTCCCCGATCCCCCCCTGCAATCCCCTCGTAAACTGCGCAACCCGGAACTGGATCGCGCCAACGCCAGCCTGATCGCCACCTTGCAAGCCACTCGCCGCCGTCCCTTTGGCCTGCGCGATGGCCAGCACAACCCGCTGTTCGCCGTGCAGCCCGGCGTCAATGCCGAAGACGCGCTGATGCACGTTTCCCTGCTGCTCAAATGCGCCGAGGAGGTTTCCGATGAAATCACCGAACGTGCCAGCGGCATCGAGCGCGGGCTGATCTGGTCCATGGTGCATTCGGTGGAAATGGCCCGGGCGGTGGTGGATGCACTGCTCGATGGCACGCGCCCCGCCGACTGACCCAACTGACTCGGCTGTAGCCGCTGCCGAGCCCCAGCGAGGCTGCGATCGACCGCGCAGCGGGCGCTAAACCAGACAACACCACACATCAGACATACCGCGTCGCCAGGTTTTGCGGGGCTGCGCCCCGATCGCAGCCTCGCCGGGGCTCGGCAGCGGCTACAGGACCACGGGGTTATTTGGTGGCGCTGCGCACCACGCTGAGTTCCGGCGTGGCGCTGCGGCGCTGGCTCAGGTAGCGGGTGCAGCTGACCCGCAGGAACGAGGCGAAATTCACCACCTCACCGCGGTAATCCATCACTTCTTCGTAGAGCTTGGCGATCAGCTGGTTGGTGGTCATGCCATCGACCTCGGCGATTTCGCTGAGGATGTCCCAGAACTGGTTCTCCAGGCGCAGGGTGGTGACCACCCCGCAGATGCGCAGCGAGCGCGAGCGGGACTCATAGAGGATCGGGTCGGCTTTGACGTAGAGCTCGCACATGGTGGGCGCTCCCCTGTTGGAGGTAGGACGATGGCGCTGCTTCCTGACGGGAAGGAAAGCAGCGCCGGCGAGTCATCCGCTTACAGCGTGATCTTGGTGCCCAGCAGGCCGAGGAAACCGGCCAGCCAGCTGGGGTGCGCCGGCCAGGCCGGGGCAGTCGCCAGATTGCCTTGAACGTGGCTGTCCGTCACCGGGATATCGATGTAGGTCCCGCCGGCCAGGCGCACTTCCGGGGCGCAGGCCGGATAGGCGCTGCACTCGCGGCCTTCGAGAATGCCCGCCGCGGCCAGCAGCTGGGCGCCGTGGCAGACGGCGGCGATCGGCTTGCCAGCCTGGTCGAAGGCCTGCACCAGTTGCAGGACTTTTTCGTTCAGCCGCAGGTACTCCGGGGCACGCCCGCCAGGGATCAGCAGCGCGTCGTAATCGACGGCCTCGACCTTGGCGAAGTCGAAGTTCAGGGCGAACTGATGGCCCGGTTTTTCGCTGTAGGTCTGGTCGCCTTCGAAGTCGTGGATCGCGGTGCGCACGGTCTGGCCGGCCTTTTTGTCCGGGCACACCGCATGCACGGTGTGGCCGACCATCAGCAGCGCCTGGAACGGCACCATCACTTCGTAGTCCTCGACGTAATCGCCGACCAGCATAAGGATTTTTTTCGCGGCCATGGAGATGACTCCTCTTCAAGGGAAAACAGGAATGTTCAAGGTAGTCCTTATCCGCGAGGCCGGGTAATAACCCGGTACTACGCCCCATCCCGGAAACGCCTAAACACCCCGGCCGCTTGCCCGCGATCAAGGCAGCGCGGATTACCTGACACATCGCGTTATCGTTTATCGCGAGCAAGCTTCGCTCCTACAAAGAAGCACAATCCATAACACCTGTAGGAGCGAGGCTTGCCCGCGATAAAGGCACCGCGGATTGCCTGGCACACCGAGTTATCGTTCATCGCGGGCAAGCCTCGCTCCTACGGAAAAGCATGCCCCCGCCGCCCCGGGGGAGGCGAACTGTACGGACAACTCTGCGTACAGCTGTAACAGGGGGCTAAGGCGGGTTTATGGCTAGATAACGCACCTGCCCTTCCCTATAAAAAACGGTTGTCATCATGTCTTCCCGCGAAAACACCGGCATGGCCCTGGGCCTGCTCGGCGTGGTCATTTTCAGCCTGACCCTGCCCTTCACCCGCATCGTGGTGCAGGAACTTCACCCACTGCTCAACGGCCTGGGACGGGCGCTGTTCGCGGCGATCCCGGCGGCGCTGCTGTTGCTCTGGCGGCGGGAAAAGTGGCCGACCTGGCATCAGGTCAAGGGCCTGAGCCTGGTGATCGCCGGGGTGATCCTGGGCTTTCCGGTGCTGTCGGCCTGGGCCATGCAGACCCTGCCGGCGTCCCACGGCGCGCTGGTCAATGGCCTGCAACCCCTGTGCGTGGCGCTGTACGCGGCGTGGCTGTCCCATGAGCGGCCGTCGAAAGCCTTCTGGGGCTGTGCCGCGCTGGGCAGCGCCCTGGTCCTGGGCTACGCGCTGATCAGCGGCGCCGGCAGTATCCAGGGCGGCGACTTGCTGATGCTCGGGGCGATCGCGGTCGGCGGGCTGGGTTATGCCGAAGGTGGCCGGCTGGCCAGGGAGATGGGCGGCTGGCAGGTGATCTGCTGGGCGCTGGTGCTGTCGACGCCGCTGTTGATCGGCCCGGTGTGGTACCTGGCGGCGCAGCATCAGGGCGCGGTCTCGGCGAAGACCTGGTGGGCCTTCGGCTACGTGGCGCTGTTCTCGCAGTTCATCGGCTTTTTTGCCTGGTACGCCGGGCTGGCCATGGGCGGCATCGCCCGGGTCAGCCAGATCCAGCTGCTGCAGATCTTCTTCACCATCGCCTTCTCGGCGCTGTTCTTCGGCGAGCAGGTGGAACCGGTCACCTGGCTGTTCGCCGTCGGCGTGATCCTTACCGTGATGCTGGGGCGCAAGACCGCTGTACACCCGGCGCCGCTGGCCACCGCAAGACTGTAGCCGCTGCCGCAGGCTGCGATCGACGGCGTAGCCGGCGCAAGGGCGGTATCCCGGCCCTGTCAGATGTAGCGCGTCGCCTGGTTTTGCGGCCCCTGCGGTGCCGAGCGCAGCCTGCGGCAGCGGCTACAGGAGCGAGGTCAGCTCAGGTAGCCGTCGGCCCGCAGCAGGGTTTCCAGGCAGTGCTCGCTGATGTGATAGAAGGCCTTGAGCTCGCCGATCTTCGCCAGCAGTTGGGTCGGGTCCTGGGGTTCCGCGCGTTTGACCGCGAGGATCATCTTGTTCTTGTTGGTGTGTTCCAGGGAGATGAATTCGAAGACCTTGGTCTCGTAGCCGCAGGCTTCGAGGAACAGCGCGCGCAGGCTGTCGGTGACCATCTCCGCCTGCTGGCCCAGGTGCAGGCCGTATTGCAGCATCGGCTTGAGCAGCACCGGGCTCTGCATCTGCGGGCGGATCTGCTTGTGGCAGCACGGCGAGCACATGATGATCGACGCGCCGGAACGAATGCCGGTGTGGATCGCATAGTCAGTGGCGATATCGCAGGCATGCAGGGCAATCATCACGTCCAGCTCGCTCGGCGCCACGCTGCGCACGTCGCCGCATTTGAACTCCAGGCCCTGATGGTCCAGGCGCGCCGCCGCGGTGTTGCACAGGGTCACCATGTCTTCGCGCAGCTCGACGCCGGTCACTTGCCCTTGCGCCTGCAAGGTGTTGCACAGGTAGTCGTGGATGGCGAAGGTCAGGTAGCCCTTGCCAGAGCCGAAGTCCGCCACTCGCACCGGCTGTTGCAGGTCGATCGGCGATGAACTCAGCGCATGGCTGAAGACCTCGATGAACTTGTTGATCTGCTTCCACTTGCGCGACATCGCCGGGATCAGCTCGTGCTGCTTGTTGGTCACCCCCAGGTCGGTGAGGAAGGGCCGGCTCAGTTCCAGGTAGCGGTTCTTCTCGCGGTTGTGCTCGGCGGACGGCACTTCGCGCTGCTGCTGGGCCTTGCCCTTGAACAGCGAGCTTTTGCCCTTCTTGCTGTATTCGAGCTGCACTTCATCGGTGAGCGACAGCAGGTGCGCGTTCTTGAACGACACCGGCAGCAGCCCGGCGATCAGCGCCACACCTTCGCCGAGGGGGAAGTTCTTGGTGATGTCGCGGGTCTTGTAGCGGTAGACGAAGGACAGGCACGGCTGCTCCTTGACCGTCAGTTGCTTGATGATCAGCCGCTGCAAATCCGCCTCGGCCCCCACATGCTTGGCCAGCACCAGTTTGATAAAGGCGTTCTGCGCCAGACTGGTTTCCAGCAGTTCGAGAAACTGGGCGTGATGATCCGGCGCAAGGCTGGCGGGGGTTGCGGTTGCAGACATGTAAAAGACGCCTCGGGCGATGCGGGGTGTGAATCGGGGAATGGCGGGTATTTTAGGGGGGATGGCCCGCCGGGGCACGGAGTTATTTACCCGGCGGTGCAGATTCTGCGGGAGTGGGCCTCCTGTAGCCGCTGCCGAAGGCTGCGTAAGGTCAGCAGGACCTCCAGCGATCTTGAGAACGCCACGGCCTTTCGGTCGATCGCAGCCTTCGGCAGCGGCTACAGAAAATCAGGCCAGGACCACCAGCCGGTTGGGCAGCTCGTTGCGCACGTGGGTCACCGGCACATGCACCTTGAGCAGTTCGCCGCAGGCCTCGATGCAGTTGATGAAACCTTGCAGGGTCTGCCCCTGTTTCACCTGCTGGGTGAAGGCCTGGACGATGGCGTCCCAGGTCTTGTCGTCGAGGCGCTTGGAAATGCCCTCGTCCACCAGGATCTCCACATAGCGCTCTGCTTCGCAGACGAAGATCAGCATCCCGGTGCTGCCGACGGTATGGTGCAGGTTCTGTTCGAGAAACTGGCGGCGGGCCAGGTTCGAGGCGCGCCAGTGGCGTACCGAGCGCGGGATCAGGCGGGTGGTGATCCGTGGAATGCGGAACACCAGGCAGAGCAGGATAAAGGTCGCCCACTGCACCAGCAGCAACAGGTGCATGCTCATCCAGCCGGTGGCGTAATGCACCACGCCCGGCACGATCAGCGCCAGCAGGCTGGCCCAGAGCAAGGGGATATAGGCGTAGTCGTCGGCGCGGGCGGCCAGCACGGTGACCAGTTCGGCATCGGTCTGCTGTTCGACCCGGGCGATCGCCTCGGCGACCTGCCGTTGTTCGTACTCACTCAGTAGTGCCATGTCTTCCCATACTCATCGATT
>NZ_JACNAC010000098.1:0-11431 GCF_017349775.1 Pseudomonas sp. GW460-12-10-14-TSB1 | reverse complement strand
TTTCCATGGGCCTCCACCTGGCCCAGGCGGGGCTGGCCGGGAGGCCATCAGCGGTACTCAGGGGCGGGGGCAAGGCTTACTTGGCGGACTTTCGCGCGCTGGACGAGCGCCAGGCCTTTTCTTCCCCGGGATGCTGCACGGCCAGGTAGGCCCTCACGCCCAGTCCCGCCAGACAAAAGACCATGCCTGCGATGAATTGAAATGTAGTCATGACATGCCTCCAAAACAATCAACAGGGGACCATCTCATTTAAGCGGTGCCTGGGCCAGCCGGAGTTGTTACAGGTTGTCTAAGGACGAGGTCATTCCGCTGATGCAGGAGGGCGTAACGGCAACGGTGCTGGTTCGAGGTTCAGCTGGTCGGCACGCGGGCCGGCACTGCTGCGGCGACCTTCGCCGGCCGGGCGTGCAGTAGAGTATTCAGGGCCTGGCGATAGCGCTCGCCAGCCAGGCGCATGCTGTTGTTGTGGGTGGCCCCGGGGACCAGCAGCAGTTGCTTGGGCTGCTGCGCGGCGTCGAACAGTTGCTGGCTGAAGCGCGCGGGCACGTAACGGTCGTCCAGACCGTGGACGATCAGCAGCGGCATGCCGATGTGGGCAATCTTGTCGAGGGAGTCGAACTTCTGCGACAGCAGCCAGCGCACCGGCAGCGAGGTGTTGCCCAGTTCGGCGGCGATAGCGGCCAGAGAGGTGAACGAGGATTCGACGATCAACCCACGGGCCGGAATCGGCGTGCCGTCGCTGACCGCCTGTTGCCCCAGTTGCGCGGCCAGTTCCACCGCCACCGCGCCGCCCAGGGAATGGCCGTAGATCAGGCGTTTGCCGGCGTCGGGTTGCAGCTTCTGCAACTGCTCCCAGGCAATCCGCGCGTCCTCATAGACGCTGGTTTCCGACGGCGGCTCGCCGAGGCTCTGGCCGAAGCCGCGATAGTCGATGGCCAGCACCGAGAACCCCAGGGCGTGCAGTTGCTCGATGCGGAACAGCTGCCCGGTGAGGTTCCAGCGCACCCCGTGCAGATAGAGGATGGCCGGTGCATCGGCCCGCTGGGCCGGCCACCACCAGGCATGAATGTTCTGTTCGGGTTTGAGGCTGTCGCCCTTGAACTCCAGCTCGCGCACCCCGGCCGGCAGGCCGCGATACCAGCTGGCGTTGCCCGGTTCGACGCGAAACACCAGTTCGCGCTCCTTGTGCTCCAGCACCTGGCAGCCCACCGGCAGGCCTATCAACAGGGTAGCCATGCCGAGCAGAGACCACCGGCGAGATCGCCAGCGCGAGAGGAACGAGGAGGACATGGGCTGTGGCACCGCGCACGGATAAAAACCGCGTTTTAGCAGATGCGCTCACCAGCCCAATAATCATTTCGCCAATCTGTGGCTGGGGAAGCTTTACAAAATGTGGCGGCTGACCCGGGGCGAGGTATTAAAAGATAAGGTCACAACCCTTGAGGCGGACTGTCGGTCCATTGATGAAAAGCCGTGCGTTTGCCTTGAGGATTTTGATTTATTGGATCCAATGTTGCCGGACTCTGTAGCCGTTCACAGCCAGAGGATCCTCGGCGACCCGTGCCTTCCAAGTCTGGTCGATAATCGCCCGCAAATATCAGCCAATGACAATTTTGTTAAGTTATTGATTTTTATCTTTTAAATAAAAAAACCTCAGCGTTTTTCCAGAGATTTAAGCGATTTTTCCAGGGATCCCCTCGATCTCGTCTCTTGTTAGTGGATCCATTGGGTGATTGATTAGCCACCTGGCGATGGCGGGCCCCTCCCGACCGTCACCCGATAAAAACTACAAGAAGGGTCTCGTCATGAATGGCTTATCAAGGGCGCGGAACTGCCTGGGTTCCGTCCGCCGCCTGTCTGTGTGCACGCTGCTGTTTTCCTTCTCGCTGTCGCCGCTATGCGCTGGGGAGGTGCGGTCATGACGCTCGACCTGAAGAGCCGCGTGGACAGCGGCCCGATGAGTGCCTTCCAGTGCCTGGCCATTGGCATCTGCATTGTCTTGAACATGATCGACGGTTTCGACGTGCTGGTGATGGCCTTCACCGCGGCCTCGGTGTCGGCCGAGTGGGGCTTGAACGGGGCGCAGGTCGGCCTGCTGCTCAGCGCCGGGTTGTTCGGCATGGCGGCGGGTTCGCTGTTTATCGCGCCCTGGGCCGATCGGTTCGGCAGGCGCCCGCTGATCCTGTTCTGCCTGGCGCTGTCCGGGCTCGGCATGCTGCTCTCGGCCCTGAGCCAGACACCTCTGCAACTGGCGCTGCTGCGCGGCCTGACCGGTCTTGGCATCGGCGGCATCCTGGCCAGCAGCAACGTGATCGCCAGCGAGTATTCCAGCAAGCGCTGGAGAGGTCTCGCGGTCAGCCTGCAATCCACCGGTTATGCCCTGGGCGCGACCCTGGGCGGGTTGTTGGCGGTGTGGTTGCTGGGCCATTGGGGCTGGCGCTCGGTGTTCCTGTTCGGCGGTGCGGTGACCTGGCTGGTGATTCCTCTGGTGCTGCTGTGGCTGCCCGAATCCCTGGACTTCCTGCTTGCCCGCCGCCCCGGCAATGCCCTGGTACGGGTCAATCGCCTGGCCCGGCGCCTGGAGCAGCCTGAGCTTGAACAGTTGCCGCCAGAGGTGCCCAGGCAACCCGGCGCGCCCAGCGGTTTCGGCCAATTGCTGGCGCCGGCCATGCGTCGCACCACCTTGCTGATCTGGCTGCTGTTTTTCCTGGTGATGTTCGGCTTCTACTTCGTCATGAGCTGGACCCCGAAACTGCTGGTGGCCGCCGGGCTCTCGGCGCAGCAGGGGATCACCGGAGGGGTGCTGCTGAGTGTCGGCGGGATCTTCGGCGCGGCGCTGATCGGCGGCCTGGCCTCGCGCTGGCCGCTGGGCCGGGTGCTGGCGCTGTTCATGCTGGTCACCGCCGGCCTGCTGGTGCTGTTTGTCGGCTCGGCCTCGTCGATTGCCGCGGCGCTGGGCCTGGGGCTGCTGATCGGGTTGTTTTCCAACGGCTGCGTGGCCGGCCTCTATGCGCTGTCGCCAGTGGTCTACGACGCCTCGGTGCGCGCCACGGGCGTCGGCTGGGGCATCGGCATTGGCCGTATCGGCGCGATTCTCTCGCCGACTGTGGCCGGCTTCCTGCTGGATGGCGGCTGGCAGCCGCTGCATCTGTACGGGGTGTTTGCCAGCGTGTTCGTGATCGCCGCCGGCTGCCTGTTGCTGCTCAAGCCGACCCGGGCCCGGACGCAGCCAGCGATGGCCGGCGTCTAGTTCTGGCCCTGGCCGCTGATGATGGCGTCGGCGATGGTGTCGCAGAACCAGCGCAGGGCGGCGGAGCTGTCGCTGTTGGGGTGCCAGTTCAGGGACACGGCGAACTCGGCCACCGGGAACGGCAGTTCGAGCATCTTCAGCTCGCCCTCGTGGATGAACAGCCGGGCGATCTGCGCCGGCAGCACCGCCAGCAGGTCGGTGCCGGGAATGATTTTCGGCAGCACCGAGAAGTGCGGCACATGCAGGCTGATACGCCGTTCGACGTTCATGTTTTTCAGCACGTCTTCGACATTGCCGTGGCCGGTGGTGCGGGTCACGGCGACGTGCCGTTCGGCGAGGAACTGTTCGAGGCTCAGTTGCTGGTCGATGCGTGGGTGGCCGGTGCTGAGCAGGCACACATAACGCTCGTGCATCAGCACCCGGCTGCGGACGCCGGGGACCGGTTGGCGGCAGATCGCAGCATCGACCTTGCCGCTGGCCAGCCACTCGCCGACCTGGTCCACCTGCAGCGGCAGGACCTCGACTTCGGCCAGCGGCGCGTCCTGGTTCAGACGCGCCAGGATCAGCGGCAAAAAGCCGATTTCGCCGAGGTCGGAGAGGGCGATGCGAAAGCGCCGCTCGGTGCTCGCCGGGTCGAACTGGCGGCAGCTCTGCACGGTGCTTTCGATGCGGGTCAGGGATTCGCGCAAGGGGCTGTACAGCTGTTCGGCGACAAAGGTCGGCTGGATGCCGTCGCGGGTGCGGCTGAACAGGGCGTCGTCGAACAGCTCGCGCAGGCGTGCCAGGCCATAGCTGACCGAGGGCTGGGTGATGAACAGGCGCTCGGCGGCCAGGGTCACGCTGCGGGCTTCGTAGAGGGTGACGAAGGTGCGGATCAGGTTCAGATCGATGTGGCTCATGGCGCCCCTCAGATATAGATAGGTCTTATTTTTGATAGAGATAGTATCGATTTGATCAATTTTGTAGCGGCTGCAAGAGTAACCCGAAACCTAACAACAAGGGTCCTTATGAAAACCGTTCACTCTGCGTCCTACGAGATTCTTCGCGAGCAAGGCCTGACCACCATCTTCGGCAACCCTGGGTCCAACGAGCTGCCGTTTCTCAAGGGTTTTCCCGAGGATTTCCGCTACATCCTCGGCCTGCACGAAGGCGCGGTGGTCGGCATGGCCGACGGTTACGCCCTGGCCACCGGCAAGCCGACCTTCGTCAACCTGCATGCCGCCGCCGGTACCGGCAACGGCATGGGCGCGCTGACCAATGCCTGGTACTCCCACAGCCCGCTGGTGATCACCGCCGGCCAGCAGGTGCGCTCGATGGTCGGCGTGGAAGCGATGCTGGCCAACGTCGATGCGGCGCAGCTGCCCAAGCCCCTGGTCAAGTGGAGCCACGAACCGGCCTCGGCCCAGGACGTGCCGCGCACCCTGAGCCAGGCGATCCATATGGCCAACCTGGCGCCACGCGGGCCGGTGTATGTGTCGATTCCTTATGACGACTGGGCCTGCGCGGCGCCGGCCGGTGTCGAGCATCTGGCGCGGCGCCAGGTGGCCAGCGCCGGCCTGCCTTCGACGGCGCAACTGCAGGCGCTGGCCGAGCGTCTGGCGGCGGCGCGTAGCCCGGTGCTGGTGCTCGGCCCGGATGTCGACGGCAGCGGCAGCAACGGCCTGGCGGTGCAGCTGGCGGAAAAACTGCGCATGCCGGCCTGGGTCGCGCCTTCCGCTTCGCGTTGTCCGTTCCCCACCCGTCATCCGTGCTTCCGTGGCGTGCTGCCGGCGGCCATCGCCGGGATCAGCCGCTGCCTGGCCGAGCACGACCTGATCCTGGTGGTGGGTGCCCCGGTGTTCCGCTACCACCAATACGCCCCGGGCGATTACCTGCCGGCGGATTGTGAACTGGTGCACCTGACCTGCGACCCGGGTGAGGCGGCGCGGGCGCCCATGGGTGATGCGCTGGTGGGCGATATCGCCCTGACCCTCGAAGCCCTGGTCGAGGTGCTGCCACAGAGCGAGCGGCCGCTGCCGAGCGCCTTGCCGCTGCCGGCGCCGGTGCGCGAGGAGGGCGGCCTGCTGCGCCCGGAAACAGTGTTCGACCTGATCAACCAGCTGGCGCCGCGGGACGCGATCTACGTCAAGGAGTCCACCTCCACCGTCGGCGCGTTCTGGCAGCGGGTGGAGATGAGCGAGCCCGGCAGTTACTTCTTTCCCGCCGCCGGCGGTCTCGGCTTCGGCTTGCCGGCCGCGGTCGGCGTGCAACTGGCGACGCCCGGGCGGCGGGTGGTGGCGATCATCGGCGACGGCTCGGCCAACTACGGCATCACCGCGCTCTGGACCGCTGCCCAGTACGGCATCCCGGTGGTGTTCATCATTCTCAAGAACGGCACCTACGGCGCGCTGCGCTGGTTTGCCGATGTGCTGCAGGTGGCCGATGCGCCTGGGCTGGACGTGCCGGGCCTGGACTTCTGCGCCATCGCCCAGGGCTACGGCGTGCAGGCGTTGCATGCGGCGACCCGCGCCGAGTTCGCCGCCGCCTTCAGCGCGGCCCTGGCCGGCAATCGCCCGGTACTGATCGAGGTGCCGACCCTGACCATCGAACCCTGATCATCAAGGACTGAGTTCCTCGCCGGGCTGAAGGCCCGGCAATGCCAACCGCGCCTTGCGCACACTCACCACAACAATAAAAAGAGGTGGCTATGAACACGACTTCGGTCAGTGAAGTGATGGAGGCTACGCCCCAGCGGTCGAGCCCGGTTTCCGCCAGCGCCGACATCGGCACCCTGCTCGATGACGGGCCCTACACCGGGATGCAGAAGATCGTGGTGTTGCTGGCCGCGTTGTCCATCGTGATGGACGGTTTCGACGGTCAGCTCATCGGTTTCGCCATACCGCTGATGATCAAGGAATGGGGGATCACCCGCGAGGCTTTCGCCCCCGCGGTGGCCGCCGGGCTGATCGGCATGGGCATCGGCAGTGCCTGTGCCGGGCTGTTCGCCGATCGTTTCGGCCGGCGCATGGCGGTCATCGCCAGCGTGATCCTGTTCGGCACCGCGACCTGCGCCATCGGCCTCTCGCCGGATGCCCTGACCGTGGCGGCGCTGCGTTTCATCGCCGGGCTGGGCATCGGCGGTGCCTTGCCCAGCGCCACCACCATGACTGCCGAGTTCACCCCGGCGCGCCGCCGCACCCTGGCGGTCACGGCGACCATCGTCTGTGTGCCCCTGGGCGGGATGCTGGCGGGGCTGTTCGCCTCCCACGTACTGCCGCTGTATGGCTGGCGCACGCTGTTCTTTATCGGCGGCAGCCTGCCCATCGTGCTGGGGCTGTTGCTGCTGGCGACCTTGCCGGAGTCGCCGCGCTTCCTGGCGCGCCGGCCGCAGCGTTGGGGCGAGTTGACCGCGCTGCTGGGGCGCATGGGCCGGCCCATGCCCGAAGGCGTGCGCTACACCGATGCGCTGGAGCAGAAGAGCGAGCAGCAGGGCGGCTTCCGTGCCTTGTTCGCCCCCGGCTACGGGCGCGATACCCTGGCGGTCTGGGTGGCGTTCTTCATGTGCCTGACCGCCGTCTACAGCGCCTTCAGCTGGCTGCCGACCATGCTCCTGGCCGAAGGTTTGCCGCTGGCGCTGGCCAGCTCCGGCCTTACCGCCTACAACCTGGGCGGGGTGATCGGCGCGCTGGTCTGCGCGGTGGCCATGACCCGCTGGGGCTCGTTCTGGCCGCTGTTGATCTGTTGCGCCGGCGGCGCGGCCAGCGCCTTCGCCATGCAAACCCTGGACGTCGACCAGAACACCAGCCTGCTGATCTTCGGCTTTGGCGTGCACGGTTTGTTCGTCAACGCGGTGCAGTCCACCCTCTATGCGCTGTGCGCCTTTATCTATCCCACCGCCGTGCGTGCCACGGGTACCGCATCGGCCCTGGCCTTCGGGCGCATGGGCGCGATCCTCAGCGCCTTCGTCGGCGCCACGGTGATCACCCAGGGCGGTGCCCACGGCTATCTGACGTTGCTGGGAACGGTGATGGTCTTGGCGCTGATCGCCCTGGTGCTGGTGCGCCGACATATTCCCCGGCGGGCGCCTGGATCAACCCGGGCCGACAAGCAGCACCTTGCCGATCAACCCTCACAACCATAAGGAGGTTCGATGAACATCAGCATTCTCGGGGCGGGCGCCATGGGCTCGCTGTTTGGCGGCCTGCTGGCGGAAAGCGGGCAGCAGGTCAGGCTGCTGGACATCAACGACGCGCATCTGGAGGCGATCCGTCGCCAGGGCTTGCGCTTGGAGACCGACTGCGGCGACCGGCGCATCGGCGGCCTGAGCGCCTGCCGACCGGAACAGGTGACGGGCCAGCCTGACCTGTTGCTGGTCTTCACCAAGGCCCAGCACACCGACAATGCGCTGCGCGGTATTGCCGGCCATATCGGCGAGCACAGCCTGGTGCTGACCTTGCAGAATGGCCTGGGCAACGCCGAAGCGCTGTGCCGCCACGTCGCCCCGGAGCGGGTGATGATCGGCATGACCACCTGGCCCGCCGACATGGCTGGGCCTGCCCATGTCCGTTCCCATGGCCAGGGCGTGGTCCGGGTGCTGTCGCTGGATGGTGTCGAACGCCAGGGCTGCAGCCAGGTTGCCGCGGTGCTGGAGGCGGCGGGGCTGCAATGCGCGGTGGACCCGCGGGTCTGGACCACGATCTGGGAGAAGGTGGCGTTCAACGCGGCCTTGAACAGCTTGTGCGCCGTCACCGGTTGCACGGTGGGGCAACTGGATGCCGCGCCGGAAGGCGTGGCGCTGGCCCGGGCCATCGTGCTGGAGGTGCTCAGCGTCGCGCAGTCGGTGGGGGTGGCAACGGATGCGCAGCGCTGCCTGGAGACTGTGGCTTATGCCATTGCCCACCACCGGACGCACAAGCCGTCGATGCTGCAAGACGTGCTGGCCGGGCGACCCACGGAAATCGGCGCGATCAACGGCGAGGTCCTGGCCAGGGCGCGCCAGGCCGGCATCGCTGTGCCGCACACCGAAACCCTGCTGGGGCTGCTGCGCCTGATCGAGGCGCGGGCGGCCATCGGAGGCGGTCATGAATAGCCACGTAAACCCGGTTCGACGCCCTGAGTCGCGAGCCCATCTTTCCTGTGAGTCCTGCCTTCGAGGAGTTTTGTCATGAGTGAGTCCCCAGCTGTCTACAGCGATCTGCACCTGCAACCCATCGCCGGGGAGTGGCGCGCCGGCGCTGCCGGTAAAACCCTGGCGGTGAGCAACCCGTTCGACGGCGCGCTGTTGCTGGAAGTGGCCCAGGCCAACCGCGCGGACCTGGATGCCGCCTATGCCAAGGCTGCCGAAGTACAGCCGCAATGGGCGGCGCTCGGGCCGTCGGCGCGGGCGGCGGTGCTGCATCAGGTGGTGGCGGTGTTCGACCGGCGCCGCGAGGAAATCATCGACTGGATCATTCGCGAGTCCGGCAGCACCCGGCTCAAGGCGCAATTGGAGTGGGGCGCGGCGCGGGCCATCGCCCTGGAGTCGGCATCGTTCCCGGCGCGGGTCCACGGCCGCATTCTCGAGTCCGATGTGCCGGGCAAGGAAAGCCGGGTCTATCGCAGTGCCCTGGGGGTGGTCGGGGTCATCAGCCCGTGGAACTTCCCTCTGCACCTGACCCAGCGCTCCATCGCCCCAGCGCTGGCTTTGGGCAACGCGGTGGTGGTCAAGCCGGCCAGCGATACGCCGGTGTGCGGCGGTCTGCTGCTGGCGAAGATTTTCGAGGAGGCCGGCCTGCCGGCGGGCGTGCTCAGCGTGGTGGTGGGGGCGGGCAGCGAGATCGGCGATGCCTTTGTCGAGCATCCGATTCCCTCGTTGATCACCTTCACCGGTTCCACCCCGGTGGGTCGTGGCATCGGCCGTATCGCCAGCGGCGGCGCGCACCTCAAGCATGTGGCCCTGGAACTGGGCGGCAACAGCCCGTTCGTGGTCCTGGCCGACGCCGATCTCGAACAGGCGGTGAACGCGGCGGTGTTCGGCAAGTTCCTGCACCAGGGGCAGATCTGCATGGCGGTCAACCGGATCATTGTCGACGACAGCCTCTACGACGCCTTTGCCGAGCGTTTCGTCGAACGGGCCAAGGGCCTCAAGGTCGGCGATCCGCAATCGATCGAGACGGTCATCGGCCCGGTGATCAACGAGCGGCAGTTGCAAGGCCTGCGCGAGAAGATCGAACTGGCCCGCCGCGAAGGCGCCGAGCCGCTCTACGAGGGCGGGGCCCAGGGCAATCTGCTGGCGCCCCATGTCTACGGCGAGGTCACAGTCGACATGGACCTGGCGCGCAATGAAATCTTCGGCCCGCTGGTGGGGCTGCTGCGCGCGCGGGACGAGGCCCACGCCCTGGAGCTGGCTAACGCCAGCGAGTTCGGCCTGTCCAGCGCGGTGTTCAGCCGCAACCTGGAGCGTGGGGTGAACTTCGCCCGGCAGATTCGCGCGGGCATGACCCATATCAACGATATCCCGGTGAACGACGAGGCCAACGCGCCCTTCGGTGGGGAAAAGAACTCGGGGCTCGGGCGCTTCAATGGCGACTGGGCGATCGACGAATTTACCCGCGATCACTGGATCAGCGTGCAGCACTCGGCGCGTCGTTATCCCTTCTGATGCGTTGAGCTGACGATATCGCCCGGTCTTTGCCAAAAGAGAGACCGGGCATTTTTGCAGCCGATAGGAGGCGGGCCTGGAGCGGCCTGTCGGGGAACGGCTGCGCCTATGCAAAGCGGAGAACAATAATAATGAACACCTCTCACTGCATCCTCGCGCGCTCGCTGGCCGCGGCTTCATTGGCACTGGGCACGGGCCTGCCGGCCTGGGCCGAAGAAGGCGGCTTTTTCAAAGACGCAAAGACTGACCTGGTGCTGCGCAACTATTACTTCAATCGGGATTTTCGCGATCCGGGGGCGGCCAAGAGCAAGGTCGAGGAATGGGCCCAGGGTTTTATCCTCAAGTTCAATTCCGGCTATACCCCGGGTGTCGTCGGGTTCGGCCTGGACGGCATCGCCATGTTTGGCGTCAAGCTCGACAGCGGGCGTGGCACCAGTGGTTCCGAGCTGCTGCCGGTGCATGGCGACGGGCGCGCGGCGGACAACTACGGCCGCGCTGGCGTGGCGGCGAAAATGCGTATTTCTGCCACTGAGCTGAAGGTCGGCGAGTTGCTGCCGGACATCCCGTTGCTGCGTTACGACGATGGCCGGCTGCTGCCGCAGACCTTCCGTGGGGCGATGCTCGATTCGCGGGAAATCGCCGGGCTGGGGTTGCAGGCCGGGCAGTACCGTTCGGTGAGCCTGCGCAACTCCTCGGACATGCAGGACCTCTCGGCCTGGGCCGCGCCCGGGGTGACCTCCGATGGCTTCACCTACGCCGGCGCCGAGTACCGCTTCAACCAGCAGCGCACCTTGATCGGCGCCTGGCATGCGCAGCTGGAAGACATCTATCAGCAGAGCTACTTCAACCTGCTGCACAAGCAGCCGGTGGGCGACTGGGTGTTGGGGGCGAACCTCGGCTACTTCATCGACAAGGATGACGGCCAGGCGCGCATCGGCGAGATCCAGAGCCGCACTGCCTATGCCTTGCTCTCGGCCTCAACCGCTGGCCATACCCTGTACCTGGGCTTGCAGAAGGTCAGTGGCGACAGCCCGTGGATGTCGGTGTATGGCAGCAGCGGCCGGACCCTGGGCAACGATATGTTCAACGGCAACTTCAGCAACGCCGACGAGCGTTCCTGGCAGGTGCGTTATGACTACAACTTTGCCGCCATGGGCGTGCCGGGGTTGTTGGCCATGGTGCGTTATGGGCATGGCGAGAATGCCACGACCAAGGTTGGGAGCAATGGCAAGGAGTGGGAGCGGGATACGGAGGTGGGGTACACCTTTCAGAGTGGGAGCCTGAAGAACCTCAGTGTGCGGGTGAATAACGCTACCAATCGGCGCAGCTTCAATAGCGACTTTGATCAGACTCGGGTGATCGTCAGCTATCCGTTGTCGTTCTGAGTCTTTCAGTGCCATCGCGGGCAAACCCGCTTCTACTGTAGGAGCGGCCGGTCGACGCTCGATTGCCCGCGATGGCGTCTGTTTTGGCGCTGCATTTTTTGGATGGGGTACATATCCGTTTCTGCGGTAACGGCGACTTAGGGTTCCGCCCTTACGGCGGGTCACTTTTGGCAAACG
>NZ_JACNAC010000097.1:0-12898 GCF_017349775.1 Pseudomonas sp. GW460-12-10-14-TSB1 | reverse complement strand
CAGCCACGGGGGTTGGCTTGGGCTGCGGCTTTGGCTTGGGTTCAGGTTTCGGTTGTGGCTGTGGCTTGGGCGGTGGCGGTGGAGGGGCCGGCTCGGCCTCTTCGTCTTCGATGACCGGCGGCGGTGGCTCCTGTTCCACCACGGGCTCGGGAGCCACTTGCGGCTCTGGTTCGACCAGGGCGATTTCGACCGCCGACTCGTCATACACCGGCTGCACTTTCAGGGTTTGCGACTGGATACCCAGTGCGATCAGCACCAGGGCGATCAGGGCCGGGACGCTGCCCAGCAGCTGACGCGCACGAAACAGGGCGTACATGATCAGGACTTACGCGTGGCGATGGACACCGAGGTAAAGCCACCCAGGCGCAGGGTGTCCATGACCTCGACCAGGCGCGACACTTCCACGCCCTTGTCGCTGTTGACGATGATGGTCGACTTGCTGTCAGGCTTTTGCGCGGCCTTGAGCGCCGGCACCAAGGCTTCGACGCTGAGGTCCTTGCCATCGAGCTGCAGCTGGCCTTCCAGGCCCAGGGTGAGGATGAACTTGTTCTGCGGCTTGAGCTGTTGCGAACTGCTGGCGCTGGGCAACTGGGTCTTCATGCCCAGTGCCGGAATCACGTTCAGGCTCACCAGTACGAAAAACACCAAGAGGAACATCATCACGTCGATCATCGGGATCAGTTCGATGTGCGCCTTGCGTTTTTTCGGTTCGTCCCAGGTTCTCATTCCGTTACCCCGTCGTTGATTAGGGGCGACACGCTAGCAACGGAAAATGACCGAATGGTTAACTTTAATTTAAGCTTTTAGGTGTCTAGGACGGGGTCTGTAGAAGATCTTGCAGTCTTTTTTGACCGTCATGAAACTGACATGACGGGGGTGCACTTTGGCGAATTTATCCGGCGAGCACCCCGACATGAGCGCTGCACTTCCTTCTTTATTCACCCCGCGACTGGCGTTGAAAGCGCTGCAAAAGCACCAGGCCGAGACACTGTCCGAGCTGGCCAACGGGCCGGAGATCGCTGACAACACCGCCGCGATTCCATCGCCTTACACCCTGGAAACGGCGCTGACTTTTATCGATGGCCAGGAGGAGAATTTCCGTTCCGGGCAATCCCTGGCGCTGGGCGTTCATCTGCGCCATAGCGACGAATTGATCGGTGTGATCAGCCTCAGGTTGTCCGCGGCTCATCGCAGCGGTCATCTGGGCGGTTGGACCGCCGCTCACTGCCGTAACCAGGGCTACGCCGCCGAAGCGGCCGGCGTAATCATGGCGTTCGGCTTTACCGAACTGGCGCTGCATCGCGTCGGCAGTCAGTGTTTCGCCCGTAATAAAGGTTCGGCCCGGGTGATGGAAAAAATCGGCCTGGGTTACGAAGGCTGCATGAAAGGAGCCTTCCTCAAGAACGGGATTCATGAGGACATGTTGTTGTACGGGCTGTTGCGTGCCGATTGGCGGCCCGCGTCATGAGCGACGACCTCAGCAAACCGGTAGATCTCGACCGTCGCCGGGTGCTGTCGGGCCTGGCGGTGGCGACGGCTTTTTCGATCCTCAGCCCCTTCGCCCGCAGTGCCGGCATCGACTATCCCTTCACCCTGGGCGTGGCCTCCGGCGATCCGCTGCCGGATGGTTTTGTCATCTGGACCCGCCTGGCGCCACTGTTCAACGCGGCCGATGGGCGTGGCGGCTTGAGCCGCGCGGTACCGGTGCGCTGGCGGGTGGCCAGTGACGCGGCGATGAGGCGGATCGTGAAACAAGGCGTGGTCACGGCCACTGAGCGTTTCGCCCATTCCGTCCACGTCGAGGTCGCGGGGTTGGAGGCGGGGCGGCCCTATTGGTACCAGTTTGAAAGCCTCGGGGCGCAGAGTCCGACAGGGCAGTCGCGCACGGCTCCGCCGCTGCACGCGATGGCGTCGGCACGGCTGGGTTTTGTCTCCTGTTCTCACTGGGAGCGCGGCTACTTCAGTGCCTACCGCCACTTGGCCGCGGAACAGCCTGACCTGGTGTTTTTCCTCGGCGATTACATTTACGAAAAATCCTATGCGCCCGACTCCGGCAAGATCATTCGCCCCCATAGCAGTGACGAAGCGCTGGACTTGGCGGGGTATCGCAACCGATATGCCCAGTACAAGACCGATCCCGACTTGCAAATGCTCCACGCCAGCACGCCCAGCGTGGCGACCTGGGACGATCACGAAGTGCAAAACGACTACGCCAATCGCTGGTCCCAGGATCCGGGGACTCCGGTAAGCGCGTTCCTCAAGCGGCGGGCGGCGGCGTATCAGGCTTTTTATGAGCACATGCCACTGCGCGCCCGCAGCCTGCCCAAGGGCGCGGACATGCGTATTTACCGGCGCCTGGACTTCGGCCGGCTGGCCCGCTTCCATGTACTGGACGGCCGGCAGTACCGCTCCGAGCAACCCTGCATTGCGCCCAATGGCAGCCATCAGGGGCATATCGCCGAAGACAGTTGCCTGGATTTGCGCAACCCCAGGCGCACCATGCTGGGCTGGGAGCAGGAGGCCTGGCTGGACCAGGGCCTGGCCCAGTCCCGGGCGCAATGGAATGTGATCGCCCAGGACCTGCTGGTGGCGCCGCTGCTCCAGCACGTCCCGGCGAGCCAGGCGCTGGGCTCCTGGACCGACGGTTGGGACGGCTACAGAGCGACTCGCGAGCGCGTGCTGGCGTCCATCGAACGCCGGCGAGCCAGTAACCCGGTGTTCTGGGGCGGCGACATTCATTCGTTCTGGGTCACGGACCTGCATGCGCGGGCCCATGACCCTGACTCGCGGATCGTCGCCAGCGAATTCGTCGGCACCTCGGTCACCTCCGACGGCCAGTCGTTCAACGCCATCCTGCCCCTCAATCCCCATGTAAGGTTTTTCGAGAACCGCTGGAGGGGATATGTGGCGGTGGAGCTGGAAGAACAGAAGATGCTGACGCACCTGCGGATCATTTCCGATCCCCGGGATCCGCATGCCAGCGTCTCGACCCTCAAGTCCTTTGTGGTGGAGTCGGGGCGGGCGGGGGCGATTGCGGTCTAGGCAAGAAGCAGGGCCGTGCATCGATCAGAAACTGATCTGACCGCCGAAGGCGCGGCTCCGACCCAGGGTGCGGAGGTCCAAGGCGCGTCGGCAACGAACCGAGGATCGATATGACCCGAGCCCTGTGCGCCTGTGCTGGTGCCGGGCAAGGAGTCTCAGGTTTAATGTCGCGCAAACATAAGCCTCAGGGAGGGGGCCTATGAGGTCCATCGGCGATCGCTTATCACCCTACAACGATGCGTTGCGCGTCTCGTCTTTTCGCAAGTTGCTCGTTGGCCAGGGCCTGTCGATGGCCGGTGACGCAATTTGTCTGGCGGCGCTGCCGATAGCGCTTATCCGGGCCGGCTTTGGCGCGGAAGTATTCGGCCTGGTCATGGCCGCCGTTGCCCTGGGGACAGTAACAGGCGCCTTGGCCGGAGGCGTGCTGGCAGACCGAAAGTCGGCGAAGCAGGTGCTGATCCATACCGATACGGCAAGGGGCATTGCCCAGCTTGCCGCGGTCGCGCTGCTCGTCTCGGGCGCTGTGTGGTGGTGCCTGCTTGTTGCCTATCTGATCTTTGGTATCGGCATTGGTGTTTCCCGTCCGTGTGCCCAGGTCCTGCTGGTCAATCTGCTGCCCAGGCAGGCCCTGGCGGCGGGAAACGCTGCAATGAACTTCGTTGATAACCTGGTTGCCGTGGTGTTTCCGGCAACGCTCGGCGTGTTCATTATTCTCTGGGATCCGGTATGGGGAATATTGATCGATGGCCTGACGTTCTTCTGCGCAGCCCTGTATACCGCGCAGTTGCCCGATATGGCTGAGCATGCGCCTGAAGATGAATTTTCCATTGGCCAAGCGCTGAAGGGCATTACCCTCATCAGCGGCAACGCCATGCTGCTACTGGGTTTCGCCGCGACGCTGGTGGTGAATGTGTTGTGTTTCCCGATCTTCCTGGTCGTTGCGCCTTACGCCATCAGCGAGCGCTTCAGCGAATCCATGTGGGGCCTGTGCCTGGCCGCATCAGGATTGGGTGCCTGTATCGGCTCCATCGTCACGGTTCTCGCCTCCGGCCATGAACGACTGCCCGGCCTTGCCGTGACCTGCGGTCTTTTTCTAGCCGGCGCCATGGCACTGCTCGGTCTGGGAAGTTCGGCCTGGATGGCGATTCTCGGGGCAACCTTCGTCGGTATCGTCGAAGCCTCATGGCTCACGGGGTGGGCGACGGCCATGCAAAGGCTTGCCCCCGAGAAGGATCTGGGCAAGGTCGTGGCGATCGATACCTTGGTTACCAGTGGTGTGCACCCGTTCATCTACCTCGGCAGCGGAATCCTCGGCGGCATCCTTGGTTACTCCCAGACCCTGACGCTTACCGCCATTGTCAGCGCCCTTGGAACGCTATTCATTGTCCTGGCCTCCAGCCTGTTCATGTCCAGGAACGCTCGAAATGATCAAGTGCTCTAGTGTCCAAGGGCAGATACTGAGGGAGGAGGGCGGACTTGAATGGGCAAAGGGCAGGTAGCCGGGATTACGGCTTCGGCTGCCAGGCCGTCGATGCAGCCGCGGCCTTGAACTTGGCGCGGTTTTCCGCGGTGGCCGGTGGTTCCGAGTCACCGAAAATCGCCTTGAGCCAGTGCCCGTCGGTAGGGTTCGGGAAGAGAATGAACTTGCGTCCGAACTGCTCTTTGTCTTCATTCATCAGGCTGTTGCGTTGCTTGACGTCCGCGACGTAGTACTTGCGTTTGAAGTCGTTGAGGTTGTCGCCCAGCATGACCACCACCTCATAGTCCTTGGCGATTTCCGTTTGCCGAGGCTCTTTGTTGGAGCTGTCGCGATAGACCGTCAGGTGTTTTTCATCGGCAAAAGGCAGCTGGTTCTTGCGCAAGTTGGCCAGGGCGTATTCCTTGGTTTTTTCGCCCTGGTCGCGACTGGTGACGTAGAACACCTCGACCCCCTTCGACTGTGCGTAATTCAAGAACTCCAGGGCACCGGGCGTGGCGACCGGGCCATTGTCGGCGACCCACTGGTCCCAGGCGCTGTCATCGAAAAACTCTTTCCCCGAATTGATCATGTAGCCCCAGTAACTGTTGCTGCCCAGCACGGTGTCGTCGACATCGCTGATGATGGCTAACGGGCGATCACCCTCCTTGTGGGCCTGCAGGGCTTGATCCAGACGCATCCTGGCAATGTTGAAGCCTTGATAGTAAAGCGCATCGAACTCCGCCGCGGTCTGCTTCCAGGCAACCGCTGCAGTCAGCAGGTTGGAAGCTGGGCTGGCCGCCTCTTCGGCAGAGGCGGGGGTCCAGGGCAACATAAGAAGGGAGAGGAGCAGGGGGGCGATCAAGGGTTTGCTGGTTTTTATTGTCATATTCGACACCTTGGAGTGAGTTCGAAACTGCGTGAACAAATACCGCCAAGCTGTTCTATAGCAAGCGGGTTTGCTGCTCAATACAGATGTCGTGTTTTCAGATTAATGAGGCGTAATTCTCTACCTGGCATCGCCCGAGATCAGAAACGCCGAAGCCAGAGCATCTTTCGCGACACTCTGGCTTCGGTGTTCTGGCCTGGTTACTTGATCAGCGTTTCGACAATGTTCAATGGCGCTTCGGCGTACTTGGAGAACTCCATGGAGTAGCTCGCGCGACCCTGGGACATGGAGCGGACGTCGGTCGCATAACCGAACATTTCACCCAGCGGCACTTCGGCACGGACAATCTTGCCGGAGACCGAGTCTTCCATACCCTGGATCAGGCCACGACGACGGTTCAGGTCACCCATCACGTCGCCCATGTAGTCCTCGGGAGTGACGACCTCGACCCGCATGATCGGCTCAAGCACCACACCCTTGCCCTTTTCCCGCAGCTGCTTGGTGGCCATGGAGGCCGCTACCTTGAACGCCATCTCGTTAGAGTCGACGTCGTGGTAGGAACCATCGAACACAGTCGCCTTGAGGCCGATCAGCGGATAACCGGCGACAATGCCGTTCTTCATCTGCTCTTCGATACCTTTCTGGATGGCCGGGATGTATTCCTTCGGCACCACGCCACCCACCACCTCGTTGGCAAACACCAGGCCTTCAGTGATATTGCCTTTTTCGTCGACGTCAGCCGGAGCAAAACGAATCCAGCAATGGCCGAACTGGCCACGACCACCGGATTGACGCACGAACTTGCCTTCGATTTCACAGCCGACGGTGATCTTCTCGCGATAGGAAACCTGCGGCTTGCCGATGTTGGCCTCGACGTTGAACTCGCGCTTCATGCGGTCAACGAGGATGTCCAGGTGCAGCTCGCCCATGCCCGAAATGATGGTCTGGCCGGTTTCTTCGTCGGTCTTGACGCGGAACGACGGGTCTTCCTGGGCCAGCTTGCCCAGCGCGATCCCCATCTTCTCCTGGTCAGCCTTGGTTTTCGGCTCTACCGCCACCGAAATCACCGGCTCAGGGAAGTCCATACGCTCCAGGACGATCGGCTTGTTGATATCGCAGAGGGTGTCACCGGTGGTGACGTCCTTCATGCCGATCAGGGCCGCGATGTCGCCGGCACGGACTTCCTTGATTTCCTCGCGCTGGTTCGCATGCATTTGCACCATGCGACCCACACGTTCCTTCTTGCCCTTGACCGAGTTGATCACCGAGTCGCCGGAGCTCAGGAAGCCCGAGTAGACACGAATGAAGGTCAGGGTCCCCACGAACGGGTCGGTAGCGATCTTGAACGCCAGGGACGAGAACGGCTCGTTGTCGTCAGCGTGACGCTCGTCGATGATTTCGTTGTCGTCGGTACTGTCCGGGTGATGGCCCTTGATCGACGGGATCTCGGTCGGCGCCGGCAGGAAGTCGATGACGGCATCGAGCACCAGCGGAACGCCCTTGTTCTTGAACGAGGAACCGCAGACGGCCGGAACGATCTCGCTGGCCAGGGTGCGCGCGCGCAGGCCGGCCTTGATCTCGTCGACGGTCAGTTCACCTCCCTCAAGGTACTTGTTCATCAGTTCTTCGTTGGCTTCGGCGGCGGCTTCGACCATCTTGGCGCGCCACTCCTCGGCCAACGCCAGCATATCGGCGGGAATTTCTTCCTCGCGATAGGTGGTGCCCTTGTCGTCCTCGTTCCAGTAGATCGCCTTCATCTTGATCAGATCGACCTGACCCGCGAAGCTGTCTTCAGCGCCGATAGCCAACTGGACCGGAACCGGGGTGTGGCCCAGGCGGCTCTTGATCTGGCCGACCACGCGCAGGAAGTTGGCACCGGCACGGTCCATCTTGTTCACGTAGACCACCCGTGGCACGCCGTACTTGTTGGCCTGGCGCCATACGGTTTCGGACTGCGGCTCGACACCGGCGGTACCGCAGAACACCACGACCGCGCCGTCGAGTACGCGCAGCGAACGCTCCACTTCAATGGTGAAGTCGACGTGGCCCGGGGTGTCGATAATGTTGACCCGGTACTTGTCATCGTATTGGCCGCGCGAACCTTTCCAGAAGGTGGTCACGGCAGCGGAAGTAATGGTGATACCACGTTCCTGTTCCTGCACCATCCAGTCGGTGGTGGCAGCGCCATCATGCACCTCACCCATCTTGTGGCTCAGGCCCGTGTAGAACAGGATCCGCTCGGTCGTGGTGGTCTTGCCCGCGTCTACGTGGGCGACGATGCCCAGGTTGCGGTAATGATTGATGGGGGTTGCACGACTCATGATGCTCTCCTTGAGGCGGGACAGGACTGATGTTCACTGGTTCCGACGGAGCTGATCCGCAAGGCAGACGCGACGCTCACCACCCAGGTTGCCAGGCGGCCCGCGCACACCGAGGGCATATGTCCAACCCGGTGTTAAATGTCCGAATGCATCGTCGAACACCTGAGGATGGGCAATGAAGCCAGCGCTACAAGCAATGTAGTCCTCCTCGCGGACAAGGTGCTTGAGAACTTACGATTGACCTCACTCAAAGGGTTATATAGCCCTGGCTGGCATATATCCTATGGACCTTGATGGTGCTGCCCTCAGCCATGGCGCAATGCGTATTCATCCGGCTGACCGAGCCTGCCCATGGCAGCTCTCGCCAGGTAACGTGCTTCACCGTCTGGTTCGCGAGTGCACGCCCGATGCCTTTGCTGGCACTGGTGATAAGGAAAGTACGAGTCTTCGTTGCACCCGGCAGCATCCGGGATCGGGGGAGGGCGCGCGCCGCCAGGATGTGCCGCGCAATCAACCAGGGCGATGTCAGAAGTGTGTTTTGTCCATCGTCGGCGTGTTGCCGTTGGGGTAGCTGCGATGGGCCTGCGCCCAGTTATAGTGCATTTACGAAGTTGATCCGCCATATACCAGGGCGCGAACTATAAAAGTATAAATAAAGACAAGCCCGCAATGGTGTTATCAGCCATGGGCGGTAACCCTTTACGTATGAGCTTTTGTTTCGGATGAGTATTTCGCTGAGCATTGGTTGCACTAAAAGAGGGCGATAGTGCCCACTTAAAAACAAGTGAACACTATCGCCCTCTGAAAGATTTCCCGCTACCTGTTGAACCCTTGCCGCCATCAACAACAAAACATCAGTTTCTGGCCGGCCTGGATAAGACAGCTGCTGCTGTTAGTTATTATCCTGGTAATAGCGCTGTTGCTGATGGCGGCGATGCTTTGGTGGTGGCGGGTCATAGTCATCGTCGGAACTGTATCTGGGAGCACCGAGTGCAGTGCCGGTCACATTGGCGGCCCCACCGAGTGCTGTCCCTGTAACGTTTGCTGCGCCGCCGAGTGCTGTTCCAGTGACATTCGCCGCACCGCCCAGCGCGGCCCCGGTGACATTGGCAGCCCCGCCCAGCGCCGCCCCGGTGATATTGGCGGCACCGTTGAGTGCCGAACCAACGATGCCTTCAGCCTGAACGGATGATTGAAAAAAACCACCCATCAGGATACCCACTATTGCCAAGCTCGGTGCTTTCTTGACGCTATACATACGCCACCTCTACCTGAGAATTGAATCGAGCTGTTATGACCGCATCAGATCGGCCAAGTATTTTTCTGATAACAATTGATCGCCGTCAATCTTGAAAAGTATTACCAAGAGTAACTGGGGTGGACAGTTCTGTTTCTTAGGTTCTCGGGTTAATGCTCGAGTTACTATAAGTGGCAGGACGATACCCACTCCAAACACCTACGACAGGTAATGCAGGCACGACGTCATTAAACTTTTTTGTTGCGTTCAATTGACCGAGATTTTCCCTGTTAGTTCAGGCGGCCGGTTAGTGATGAAAGCCATCTCTTTTCATTTTTCAGGTAAGAACGCTCCCGAATGTTCCAGAGCTTTCGACGATTTTGCCGACTTCTCGCCACTCCTTCAGGCAAAAAACGGCGAAGATAAGGGATAACATTTTGAACTGGGCGCAATTTTGGGATTGTCTATCCAGATTGGCCGAATTTATCGCTCGGTTCCGCCTACCTACATTCGATGCTACCCAGAGGGCAGGGCGGATATTTCTGATGATACAGCCCTATCTTGAGGCTCCAGAGCCGCTCTGATTCGCTGCGCTTGTCCGTTGTGGTTGCATGCTGAGGCTCTCAAGCGAAGGCCAGGGCATGCCAACGCATCGCCAGACGCGCCCTGGGCACCTGCTGAAAAAAAGGCATTGTGTTGTCTTGAAGACAAATGTTATTTTCATAACATATCGAATTAAATTGACATGACTATAACAATCACCGTTCGGGGACTCGTCCATGTCTTTGGAAAAAAACAGCTTCTTACAGTTGCTGGAGCAAGAGTTCTCCAGCCTGACCCCTACCGGCAAGCGCATCGCCAGCTATCTGCTGGGTAACCCGGAGCAACTGCCGTTCGAGTCGGCCGATAGCATCGCGCAGCGAACCTCCACCACTGGGATTTCTGTGGGGCGTTTTTTTCGGTCCCTTGGCTACCAGAACATTGATGAAGTCAAACAGAGCCTGCGCGGTGAAACGCCCACCTCGTGGCTGATTACCGACCGCATCGGCGCCTTTCGTGCCGAAAGCACTCAGGAAGATGCTCTCGATCGCTCCATGAGTCGCGAAATCGAGGCCATCCGGCACGTGTACGGCCTAGCGCGCAGCAGTGCCTTTGCCGATATCGTGCAGCGCATCTACGAAGCTGATGCCGTATTCATTCTCGGAATCCAGTCCACTCGCGGGATTCTCACAGCGTTTCATAGCCACCTTGAATACATTCGGCCCAAGGTCTACTACGTCGATGGCCTGTCAGGAATCTACGCAGAAACCCTGAACTCCGGCTTTGCCAATCCCTACGCAATCATTTCGGACTTCCGTGCTTATTCCAGCGTGACCCAGACCTTCTGCGACGCGGCGGTAGACAACGACCTGCCACTGGCCCTGATTACAGACCTGCAATGCCCCTGGGCCAGGGATTACCCGCTTGACCTCTTGCAACTGAAAACCGATGTCGGGCAGTTCTGGGACTCCCTTGCACCCTTGGCCTGCCTGTTAAATCTCATCGTATCGGCCGTCGCGGAGAAATACGGCGATCGCCTCGATGAGCGCTTGGCCAAGAACCGTCAATTGCAAAAAGCTTTCGGTCAGTTCGAGAGCTGATCCCATCGCCCCACCGAATTCCAACTGGAGTGTTTGCGTGAACAACAGCCCCCTTGTAGAGATTGATGCCCAGCGCTATCAGGTGCAAATCGACCTGATCTACGCCAGTGCAGAAAATCTGGCTGGAAAAGTGATCTATCCGAATGCTCGTTGCAGGTTGCACCGTCAGGCTGCGACTTGCCTGGAAAAAGCCAGCCAGTTCGCGCGCCAGGCCGGGTTTACCCTGCGCATTTACGACGCTTACCGGCCACCCTACGCCCAGTTCCTGTTGTGGGAAGCGCTGCCAGACAACGACTACGTGCGTGACCCGCACTTGGGCTCCCACCATAGCCGTGGGGTGGCGGTGGATCTGACCTTGGTGGGCGCCGATGGTGAGCCACTGGACATGGGCACCGCATTCGACGCGATGGAAGAAAAATCCCATCAGTTCTACCCCGACTTGCCAGCAGAGGTGCAACGCAATCGTCTGCTGCTGCTGGGGATCATGCTGGATGCGGGTTTCCAGGCCATTCCCACCGAGTGGTGGCATTACGAACTACCGAACGCCGACGATTACCCATTGCTGGAGGACGAGTAAGCCACGGGTTTTACAAGCCAATCGAACCGCGACACCGCCCCCGAAAAAACCAGAGAGTTTTCGAAAGGCACACTGCACAGCCCACTTTCACTGCGGCTGATAACAACAACAAACCAGCATCACTTAGGTTTCACCTGCAACTGCCCGGTTATAGCTTTTATAAAAAACCTGACCTACTTCCCTATCGAATGATCAAGGAAACCGGCATGAACCCAATCAACACCGTGACCCGCAAAACCTTTCCCGGCGCCGGCAAACTGCTGCTGAGCGTTTTGTGCAGTGCATTGAGCCTCGGAGCCTGGCAGGCCGCTACGGCGGCTGTACCCCAAGACACGCTGGTCATCGGCAAGCCCGCCGATCCGCAAACCCTCGACCCGGCCGTGACCTTTGATAACAACGACTGGACCATCACTTATCCGTCGTATCAACGCTTGGTCGGCTACAAGGTCGAGGGCGACAAAAGCAGCACTGAAGTGCAGGGCGACCTGGCCGAGAGCTGGACCGTTTCCCCGGACAGCCTGGTCTGGGAGTTCAAAATCAAACCAGGCAACAAATTCGATGACGGCGCCCCGGTAGATGCCGCAGCGGTAAAGTTTTCCTTTGATCGCTTGATGACCCTCAAGCAAGGGCCTTCCGGCGCATTTCCGGAGGACATGGTGGTGGCGGTCGTCGATCCGCAGACCATCCGCTTCACCCTGAAAACGCCTTTCGCGCCGTTCCTGTTTACCCTGGCCCACAACGGTGCTTCGATCATCAACCCCGATGTGCTCAACAAGAGTCCGGACGTAAACGCCTGGCTGTCGAGCCACACCGCGGGCTCCGGTCCCTTCCGCCTGAGCAACTGGCAAAAAGGCCAGTCGTTGACCATGGAGCCAAACACCTATTTCGCCGGCCCCAAACCAGCACTGAAAACCGTGGTCATCAAGATCATCGGCGAACCCTCCGTGCGCCGCCTGCAGCTGGAACGCGGTGACCTGGACATCATCGAGGACATGCCCGAAGACCAGCTTGGCGCTCTCGCCAGCAAGCCGGGCGTCGTGGTTAAGGATTTCCCGTCGTTGCGGGTGACCTACCTGTACCTGAACAACAAAAAGGGCCCGCTGGCCAGCGTCGATGCCCGTCGTGCGATAACCGAAGCGGTGGATTACAACGGCATAGTCAAAGGCATCCTCAAGGACAAAGCCAAGCTGATGAACGGGCCGATCCCGGACGGCATGTGGGCTTATGACAGCTCGCTGTCGCCGATGAAGCAGGACATGGCGGCCGCCAAGGACAGCCTCGCCAAGGCACCGCAGAAAATCACCAACCTCAGCTACATGTATTCGGACAAGGATCCCAACTGGGAACCGATCGGCCTGACTCTGCAAGCCGCATTGGCGCCACTGGGCATCAACCTCAAGCTGGAAAAACTCGCCAACGCGACATTGCGCGAGCGCGTCGGCCAGGCGGACTACGACATCGCTGTCGGGGCCTGGAGCCCGGACTTCGCGGACCCGTACATGTTCATGAACTTTTGGTTCGACTCCAAGATGCAAGGCCTGCAAGGCAACCGCTCGTTCTACAGCAACCCGGAAGTCGACAAACTGATCCGCGAAGCAGCCGCTACCAGCGATACCGCCAAGCGCGTCGAGCTGTACCAGAGCGCGCAGAAAATGGTGCTCAAGGACAGCGTTTACGCCTACCTCTATCAGAAGAGCTACACGCTGCCGATGCGTGATTCGGTCAAGGGTTACCTG
>NZ_JACNAC010000096.1:0-13063 GCF_017349775.1 Pseudomonas sp. GW460-12-10-14-TSB1 | reverse complement strand
AGGCTGGCGGCGATCATCGCCGACAGCGCCAACACCGAGCCGGACGACAGGTCGATGCCGGTGGTGATGATCACCTGGGTCACGCCGATGGCCAGCAGGCCGATGATCGACACCTGCAGGATCATCAGCACCAGGCGCTGGGAGTTCATCAGGAAGCTCTGGTCGCGCACTATCCAGCCGAACAGTTCGAACACCAGGCCGATGCCGATCAGCACCAGGAAGATGCTCAGTTCGGTGGGCAGGCGCCGGCGCGTCCTGGCTGGCGCCGCCGCGGGTTTGTTTTCCAGTATCGCGTTCATAAGCCTTCACCTTCTTCTTGTGTGGCCGGCGGCGAACACTCCTCGCCGGCGGCCTTGATACGTTTGCCGGCTAGTGGACCAGGGACATCCCGGAAGCCAGTTGCATGACCTTCTCCTGGGTCGCTTCGCCGCGGTCGAGGGTGCCCATCAGCTCGCCCTCGTGCATGACCATCACCCGGTCGCTCATGCCCAGCACTTCCGGCAGTTCCGAAGAAATCATGATCACCGCCATGCCTTCGCCGGCGAGGTAGGCGATCAACCGGTAGATCTCGGCCTTGGCGCCGACGTCAATGCCGCGGGTCGGTTCGTCGAGGATCAGCACCCGCGGGTTGGTCATCAGCCAGCGCGCGAGCAAGGCCTTCTGCTGGTTGCCGCCGGACAGGGTGTCGATGCACTGCTCCAGGGACGGGGTCTTGACCCGCAGCTTCTTGCACATGTCTTCGCACAGGGCGCGCAGGGCCTTCTGCTGGATGAAACCGTTGCCGGCATAGTGCGGCAGCACCGCCATCTCCATGTTTTCCAGGACCGACAGGCAGGGGAACAGGCCGCTGAGCTTGCGATCCTCGGTCAGCAGGGCAAAACCCTTTTCGATCGCCATATGCGGGTCGCTGATGCGTACCGGCTGGCCGTCGAGGCGGATCTCGCCGCCGTCGCAGGGGGTGATGCCGAAAATCGTCTCGGCCACGTTGGTGCGGCCCGAGCCCATCAGCCCGGCGATGCCGAGAATCTCCCCGGCGTGCAGGTCGAAGGACACCCCCTCGAACACCCCGTCCAGGCGCAGGTCGCGCACCGACATCAGCAGCTCGCCGATGGGCTTCTCGCGCACCGGGAACAACTGGCTCAGTTCGCGGCCGACCATCATCGAGATCAGGCTGTCGCTGTCCATGCTGTCGGCCCGTTGCAGGCCGATGTAGGCGCCGTCGCGGAACACCGCCACTTCATCGGCGATGGCGAACACTTCGTTCATCTTGTGGGTGATATAGATGATGCCCTTACCCTGGGCCTTGAGGTCGGCGATGATCGAGAACAGGTGCGCCACCTCTTTCTCGGTAATGGCCGAGGTCGGCTCGTCCATGATCAGGATGTCGGAGTCGTAGGACACCGCCTTGGCAATCTCCACCATCTGCCGCTCGGCGATGCTCAGGTTGCCCACCTGTTCCTCGGGGTCGAGGTTGATGCGCAGGCGTTCCAGCAACAGCGCGGTGCAGCGGTGCATCTCGCGGTGATCGATCATATGCAGGCCGTTGAGCTGCTCGCGGCCGATCCAGATGTTCTCGGCGATGCTCATGTGCGGCATCAGGTTGAGTTCCTGGTGGATCATCGCGATCCCCGCCTGCAAGGCCGCCAGCGGCGTCTCGAAATTCACCCGCTGGCCCTTGAGCCGCAGCTCGCCGGCGTCCGGCTGGTAGATCCCGGCGATGATTTTCATCAGGGTCGACTTGCCCGCGCCGTTCTCCCCCATCAGCGCCAGCACCGTGCCGGGACGCACCCGCAGCTGCACATCGGACAGGGCGACAACCCCGGGAAAACCCTTGCTGACATTGATGACTTCCAGCAGGTAGGGCTGCTGTTCAGACACAGGCTGGGCAGACTGGACGGCGGGCTGCACAGCCGTCGCCGGGATGCTCGAAGCAGTCGCTGAAGCGAACATGATCAGGTACTCCATCCGCGGGGCAGCCGGGCCACCCCGTCGGCTTATTGTTGTGACGGAACGGACGCGCTTATTTGAACTGGGCGACGTTTTCCGGGGTGATCAGGCGATAAGGCACCCACACCGCCTGTTCCACCGGCTCATGCTTGGCCATCTTCACCGCGGTGTCGATCGAGCCGTCGGCCTGGCCCTTGGCATCCTGGAACACCGAGACCGCCAGGTCGCCCTTCTGCACCGCGCGCAGGCCGTCGGGCGTGCCGTCGACCCCGGCGATCAGTACGCTGCCCTTCTCCACCCCGGCCTGTTTCAGCGCCATGGCGGCGCCGATGGCCATTTCATCGTTGTTGGCCACCACCGCATCGAACTTGCGGCCCTGGGTCAGCCAGTCGTTGACCAGGGTCATGGCCTTGTCCCGCAGCCAGATCCCGGTCTGCTCCTGCTCGACCTTGATCCCCGGGTACTTGGCCAGCACTTCCTTGACGCCCTTGGTGCGGTTGGTGGTGGAGTTGTTCGCCAGGTCGCCCAGCAGGATCACCACCTCGCCCTTGCCGCCCATCTTGTCGGCCAGGTACTGCATCTGCATCTGTCCGGCCTCCAGGTCGTTGGAGGCTACGGTGACCACGCCCTTGGGCAGGTTCAGGTCGTCCGGACGGCGGTTGACGTAGACCAGGGGAATCCCGGCCTTGACCGCCGCCTCAGTGATCTTGCGGGTCGCCGCGGTGTCCACCGGGTTGACCACGATGGCGTCAACCTTCTGGCTGATAAAGCTTTCCACCTGGCTCAGTTGCTTGACCACATCGGCCCGGGCATCCTCGAACTGCAGGGTGACGCCGTCCGGCAGGGACTTGGCTTTCTGGTCCATGGATTCGCGCAGGTAGGTCAGCCAGGTGTCGTCGAACTGCGACATGCTCACGCCGATCTTCAGGTCGGCGAACGCCGAGCCGCTACCCAGCAACAGGGACAGGGCGAGCGTGGCAAAACGGGTCTTGGTTTTCATGAAAGGTCTTTCTCCACATTCTTGTAGGTTTTATGGATAAGGCGCAGAAACCACTCAGTGAGGCAGACGCACGATCGGCGCGCCGGGCATGCAGCACACCAGCGCGCCCTTGCGTTCGACGCAAAGCAGGCGGACCAGGGACTGGAAGACGGGGGTGTGCCCAGGTGTTTGGCGAGACAGCGGACGGCGGCGCAATAATGCGCGACGAAGCAGGTGCAAAGCGGAACTGAAGGTTTTCATCGACGGTACCTGTTGTTTTTGTTGGCGGGTTCCACTCGGCTCAAGGCGGGCTTGAGGTCGGTGCGAGAACCCTGCTAGTCGGCAACCTGGAAACGACTTTATTGGAAAATAATTTCTATATCAACTCATTTTAGAATTTTATTCCAAATTCATTCTGCAACCGGAAATCGGCCATTTCCACCACCTGGTGCTGGCGCCAACTCAGGCGCGCGGCGTCCAGTACGCGGGTGGTAGCCAGGGCCTCGGCTGGCGTCACCGGCAGCGGCCCCTGCCCTTGCAGCGCCGCCTGCCAGCGTTTATAGAACTGCAACCAGTCGCCCCGCTCGGAGGCTATCCGCTCACGGATCTCGCCTTGCTCGAACCAGCCCCAGCGCCGATGTTCCTCGACGCCCCAGCGCTCGCCCTCGGTCTGCGGCGACAGGCCGGCGACCAGCGCCTCCTCCTGGCCGTCCAGGCCCTCGACCGTATAACTGCCGGCCGAACCGCTGACCCGGAACCGCGGCCCCTGGCAGTTCTGCAGACAACTACCGGATAAATGTGAAACCACGCCGTTGGCATGGCTCAGGGCGAGGAAAAACCCATAGTCGCAGGTCGGCGCCTGGGCGGCGTACTGCAACTCGGCATAGACCCGGGTCACCGGGCCGAACAGCTGCAAGGCCTGGTCCACCAGATGGCTGCCAAGGTCGCGCAGGAACCCGCCGCCACTGGTATTGCCCACGGCCTGCGGCACATAGCGCTCGACCCGTGACTCGAAGCGGCTGACGCTGCCCAGGGCGCCGCTGTCGATCAGCTTGCGCAGGGTGAGGAAGTCCGAGTCCCAGCGCCGGTTCATGTATAGGCTCAGCGGCACCCGGCGGGTTGCAGCGGCGTCGATCAGCGCCCTCGCCTGTTCCACGTCGCTGGCGAAGGGCTTGTCGCTGACCACCGGGACACCGCGCTCAATGGCTTCCAGCACCAGCGCCGCACGGCCCTCCAACGGGGTGGAAATCACCAGTCCGTCGATCCCGGCCGCCACCAGTTGCTCGATGCTGTCGAAGGCCGGTACCCCGGGATGCTCCGCCGCCAGCAGCTGCCGGCGCTCGGCCGACAGGGTGACCACCCCGACGAAGGTCGCGCCGGGCAGGCTGGCAATCAGCGGCGCGTGAAAATGTCGGCCACCATGGCCGTAACCCACTAAACCAATGCGCATCGCAAAGCCCTCCTTATATAGAACCCGCCGTATTGCTGTAGCCGATGTAGCCGATGTAGCCGCTGGCACAGCCTGCGATCGACCACGCAGTGGTCGCAATCACGGCACATGCGGTCTTTCAGTTCGATCCGTGCCGCCAGGTTTTGCGAGGACGTTGTCCTCGATCGCAGGCTGCGCCAGCGGCTACAGGCGGCTGTGTTTATGTCAGCGGCACAGCTCGCTGCTGACCCGTTCCAGCATCATCCGGTTGGACTCGTCCGGGCGGTCTTCCCAGGCGAACACGGAGACCGTGGCGATGCCGTCGAACTGGATCTCGCGCAAGGTATCGAAGAACGCCGTCCAGTCCACTTCGCCCTGGCCGATGTCCAGATGCTGGTGCACGGTGGCGGTGACACCCGGCGGGTTGACGATATAGCGCAGGCTCGACGACGCCTTGTGGTTGTAGGTGTCGGCGATGATCAGATGGCTGAGCTTACTGCCCGCGTACTTGAGCATCGAGGCGATGTCGCCCTTGCCGTCGTCATAAAAGAAGGTGTGCGGCGCCGCGTACAGGTAGTTGATCCAGTCCCGGTCGAAGCCGCGGATGATGTCCACCGACTCGTTGTTGCGCTCGCAGAAATCATAGGGGTGGGCCTGGATATCCAGCTTGATGCCCTCGCGCTCGAACTCCGGGATCAACTCGTCCATGGAACGCATGAACTGGTTCTCGCACACCAGCGGGTTGTCCGACTGGCCGGTGAACTCGGTGTTGACCAGCTCGCAGTCCATTTCCACGGCGATCTGGATCGCCCGCTTCCAGTTGCGCACCGCCGCCACGCGCAAACCTTCGTCGGCGGCGGCCCAGTGGTACATCGGCAACAAGGACGAGAGCTGCACGCCACTGTCGCCCAGGGCCTTGCGAAACTCCTTGATCCGCGCCCGGTCGACCCGGGGCGCCTTGTAGAACGGCAGGAAATCCTCACGGGGCGACAGCTCGATGTACTCATAGCCCAGTTCGGCGGCCTTGTCGGTCATCTTGCCCAGCGGCAGGTGGCGGTACATGTAGGGGTCCAGTGCGATACGCATTTTATTGTTCTCCCCGAATCTCAAGTGTTGGCCTGTAGCCGCTGCCGCAGGCTGCGATAAGGCCGAAGGCCTTCAGCGATCTTGCGGCCTTGCGCGCCCTTCGGTCGCGATCGCAGCCTTCGGCAGCGGCTACAAAGTTGCTATGCACCCTGTAGGAGCGGCCGGTCGACGCTCGATTGCTCGCGATGAACCTGAGAACGCCGCGTTTATCCAGAAAATACGCGTCATCGTTAACGTCCATCGCGGGCAAGCCTCGCTCCTACAAAATCAGCATTCAGCCGTAGAACGCCGGGCGCGGCGGTTGCGCGACCTTGACGATCTGCCCACTGTTCTGCGCCTCGATGCAGGCATCGGCGGCCACCGCCGCGGCATAACCGTCCCAGGCCGAAGGGCCACCCACCTGCCCCGCTCGCACGCCGTCGATAAAGGCCTGCAACTCGACGTCATAGGCGGCGATAAAGCGGTCCTTCCAGTCCATCAGGATCGTGTTGGACAGCTTGGCCTCGCTGCGCAGCTGTACCTGGGACGGCTCCGGCAACCTGGCGATGCCGGTCTCGCCCACCACTTCGCACTGGATGTCGTAGCCGTACTGGCAGTTGACGAACACCTCGACGTCGATGCGCGTGCCCTTGGCGGTTTCCAACAGCACCACCTGCGGGTCTTTCAGATGGGCCAGGGCCTTGCTCGACTTGCGCGGGAACACCACCTGCACCGACACGTAGTCGTCGGCAAGCAGCCAGCGCAGCACGTCCAGCTCATGGATCAGGGTGTCGGTGATCGCCATGCCGGTCTTGTAGTTCTCGCCGACCCGCGGGTTGCGGTGGGCGCAGTGCAGCATCAGCGGCTCGCCGATCTGGCCGCTGTCGATCACCGCCTTCAGGGCGCGGTAGCCGGAATCGTAGGGACGCATAAAGCCCACCTGGACCAGGCGCTTGCCGTGGGCCACCTCGGCCTCGACTATCTTGCGGCAGCCGGCGGCGGTCACCGCCAGCGGCTTCTCGCAGAACACCGGCTTGCCGGCGGCGATGGCGGCCAGCACGAACTCCTCATGGCTCGGCCCCCAGGAGGTGACCAGCACCGCCTCGACCTCCGGCGCCTTGATCAGCGCGTGGCCATCGGGATACACCTCGGCGGCGATCTTCAACTCGGCCACCACCTTCGCCGCCTGCTCCAGGTTGATATCGGTGACCGCCACCACCTGGCTGCCCAGCAGGGTCTGGCTGCAACGACGAATGTGGTCCTGGCCGATGGCCCCGGTACCGATGACGCCCAGTTTCAAAGACATGGTGCTACTCCTGTTGTTGTTCGTTTGAGAGCAATCAGTACTGCCGGGCCTTGGCCAGGCGTTCATTGAGTTGTCTGGCCACCGCATCGGTACGGGCGCTGGTGGACACCTGCGCCACCCCGACCCGCCACCAGGACAGGTATTTGTGGATCATGGTCTTGGGCAGGACCTTGATATCGATCAGAGTCGACACGCTCTGGGTCCGCGCATCGGCCAGGGCCGCCTGCAGCTCTTCCACGGTCCTCACCTTGTAGGTCTTGCAGCCATAGGCCGCCGCGCTCATGGCGAAATCCACCGGCACGAAGGCGCCGTCGAGCTTGCCGGTTTCGGGGTTGCGGAAGCGGAACTCGGTGCCGAAGCTGTCCATGCCGTGTTCCATCTGCAGGTTGTTGATGCAGCCGAAGGTCATGTTGTCCAGCAGCACCACGTTGATCTTGCGCCGCTCCTGGATCGAGGTGGCCAGCTCCGAATGCAGCATCAGGTAGGAGCCGTCGCCCACCAGGGCGTAGACCTCGCGCTGGGGCTCGGCGAGCTTGACCCCCAGGGCCGCGTTGACCTCGTAGCCCATGCAGGAATAGCCGTACTCGACGTGGTAGGTGTTGACCCCCTTGCTGCGCCAGCTGCGTTGCAGGTCGCCGGGCAGGCTGCCGGCGGCGGCGACTATCACCGCGTCGTCGGCCAGGGTCTGGTTGAGCACCCCCAGCACCCGGCTCTGGGTCAGGCAGGAGCCAGTCAGCTCGATGAATTCGCGCAGCACCGCCGGGTCCATATGGTCGTTAATCTCCGGGACAAAACCCTCGGCGCGGTATTCGACCTGGTAGACCCGGTCCACCTCCGCGTCCAGCTGCGCCCGCGCCTGGCTGATCTGGTCGCCCCAGGCCGCCTGATAATCGCTGCGCGCCAGCGCCTCAGCCAGCCCGTTCAGGCCGTCCCGGGCATCCGCCAACAGCTGCACGCCGTCGAGTTTCAGGGCATCGCAGGGGCTGATATTGAGGTTGAGAAACTGCGCATCGGCGCGGAACAGCGACTTCGACGCGGTGGTGAAATCGCTGTAACGGGTGCCGATACCAATGATCAGGTCCGCCTCTTTCGCCAGCAGGTTGGCCGCCAGGCAACCGGTCTCGCCGATGCCGCCGAGGTTCAGCGGGTGGCTGGAAACCACCGCGCTCTTGCCGGCCTGGGTTTCGGCGAAAGGAATGCCGAAGCGCTCGGCAAAGGCTTGCAGCGCCTCATTGGCCCCGGAATATTTGACCCCGCCGCCGCAGATGATCAGCGGCTTGCGCTTGCCGGCAAAGGCCGCCACGGCATCCTCGAGCATGGCCGCGCTGGCCGGCCGGCGTTCGATGCGGTGCACGCGTTTTTGCAGGAAGTAATCCGGGTAATCGTAGGCCTCGGCCTGCACATCCTGGGGCAGGGCCAGGGTCACCGCGCCGGTTTCCGCCGGGTCGGTGAGCACGCGCATGGCGTGGATCGCCGCGGTCATCAGTTGCTCGGGGCGGTTGATGCGGTCCCAGTATTTGCTCACGGCCTTGAAGGCATCGTTGGTGCTGATGCTCAGATCGTGGAACTGCTCGATCTGTTGCAGCACCGGGTCAGGCTGGCGGCTGGCGTAAACATCGCCGGGCAGCAGCAACAAGGGAATGCGGTTGGCGGTGGCGGTCGCCGCGGCGGTCAGCATGTTCGCCGCGCCCGGGCCCACCGACGAGGTGCAGGCGTAGATCTTGCGCCGCAGGTGCTGCTTGGCGAAGCCGATGGCGGCGTGGGCCATGCCCTGCTCGTTGCGGCCCTGATGCACCACCAGCTCACCGCTGTCCTGCTCCAGGGCCTGGCCCAGGCCGAGCACGTTGCCGTGGCCGAAGATGGTGAAGATCCCGGCGACGAACTTGCTCTGCACCCCATCGATCTCGACGTACTGGTTGTCGAGGAATTTCACCAGGGCCTGGGCCATGGTCAGTCGTGTCGTAGTCATGTCTGCACCTTTGAATAGGGTGAAGGTTGCTGCTGTTCTGTAGCCGCTGCCGCAGGCTGCGATAAGGCCGAAGGCCTTCAGCGATCCTGAGGCCTTGCGCGCCCTCCGGTCGCGATCGCAGCCTGCGGCAGCGGCTACAGATCAGGCCAGGGCGTGCTTGAGGTGGTCGATGCTCGCGCCGATCGCCCGCTGGATATCCGCCAGCCCGTGCACGCTGTCGGCGAAGGGTTCGAACGACAGGTGGCCGCTGTAGCCGCGCTCGAGCAGGGTCTCGATCTGCGCCGCGTTGCCGAGGATGTCGCCCTCGCCCACCAGCACCCGGTGGCCGTCGCGGATGCTCGCCAGAGGCGCCTCGCGATCCTCGACCCCGGAGATATGCACCAGCCCGGTGAGCTCGGGGAAGAACTCCTGCTCGCCGGCCAGGTGATGGTGAAAGGTGTCGTGCACCAGGCGGAACACATCCAGCCCGCCGATGGCCCGGATCGCCTCCACCGCCGTGCGCTTGCGCCGCAGGGAACACTCCTCGAAACCCAGGGGCTCGATAAAACCGAGAATCCCGTGCTCGCGCAGGATCGGCGCCAGCTGCGTCAAGGCAGTGCGCAGGCCGGCGGCGCGTTCGGCTTCGCTGCGGGCATCGGCGCGGTCGTTCAGCGGGCACATCACCAGGCCGCGGGCGCCGCAGTCGCGGGCATAGGCGGCGAGCTTCAGGGCCTGGGCGCGACGCTCGTCGTTCCAGACATCGAAGGGATACAGCGCATTGATCGACAGCACCTGGATGCCGTGGGCCGCGCACAACTGGCGCACCTGCTGTGGCGGCGTGCCGTCTTCGATTTCCACACCTTTGAGGTCATTGCGGATCTCGATGGCATCGGCTTTCAAGGTCACCGCCAGTTCGATGAACGCCGGCAGGGTCAAACGTGGGGCAACCATACGATTCAGGGCGAAACGCAGGGGCTGGCTCATTATTCTTGTTCTCCAGGGCAACGGATTGAAGGGCTTTACTTGGCGGTCGGCATGCTGAACTCGGGGCCCTTGGCGATGCTGTCCGGCCAGCGCTGCATCACGCTCTTGTAGCGGCTGTAGAAACGCAGGCCTTCCTCGCCGTAGGCGTGGTGATCGCCGAACAGCGAGCGCTTCCAGCCGCCGAAGGAATGCCAGGCCATGGGCACCGGAATCGGCACGTTGATGCCGACCATGCCGACCTTGATGTTGCGGGCGAAGGCCCGGGCCACACCGCCGTCGCTGGTGAAGCAGGACACGCCGTTGCCGAATTCATGGGCGTTGATCAGCGCCACCGCGCTGGCGAAATCCGGCACCCGGACGATGCCCAGCACCGGGCCGAAGATTTCCTCCTGGTAGATGCTCATCTCCGTGGTCACGCCATCGAACAGGGTGGCGCCAACAAAGAAGCCCTGCTCTGCCCCCGGCACCTTGAAGCCCCGGCCGTCCACCAGCAGTTGCGCGCCCTGGGCCACGCCCTGGTCGATAAAACCTTCGACCTTGGCCTTGTGCTCGGCGGTCACCAGCGGCCCCATGTCGCTGTCGCCCTGCATGCCGTTGCCGATCTTCAGCTGGTCGATGCGCGGCCGCAGTTTCTCGATCAACCGGTCACCGACATCGCCCACCGCCACGGCGATGGAGATCGCCATGCAGCGCTCGCCGGCCGAGCCGTAGGCCGCGCCGATCAGCGCATCGGCGGCCTGGTCGAGGTCGGCATCGGGCATCACGATCATATGGTTCTTCGCCCCGCCCAGGGCCTGCACGCGCTTGCCGCGGGAGGTGGCCTGCCGGTGGATGTACTCGGCGATCGGCGTCGAGCCGACAAAGGAAATCGCTTCGATGTCCGGGTGCTGCAACAGCCCGTCCACCGCCGCCTTGTCACCCTGGACCACGTTGAACACGCCATCGGGCAGCCCGGCTTCGGTCAGCAGGCGGGCCATCAGCAGGCTGGCGGACGGGTCGCGCTCGGACGGCTTGAGGATGAAGCAGTTACCGCTGACCAGGGCCAGCGGGATCATCCACAGCGGCACCATCACCGGGAAGTTGAACGGGGTGACCCCGGCGCACACGCCCAGGGGCTGGCGCAGGTTCCAGTTGTCGATGCCGCCGCCGATGTTGTCGCTGAAATCGGTTTTCAGCAGGCTCGGCGCGCCACAGGCGAACTCGACGATCTCGATGCCGCGGGTCACTTCGCCGCGGGCGTCGGACAGCACCTTGCCGTGCTCGCGGGTGATGATCTCTGCCAGTTCGTTGTGGTGCCGGTCCAGCAGTTCCTTGAACTTGAACATCACCCGCGAACGGCGCAGCGCCGACTGCTCGGACCAGGCCGGGAAGGCCTTCATGGCCGAAGCAACGGCATCGTCCACCGTCTTCTGGCTGGCCAGGGCGACCTGGGCCTGCACGCGGCCGGTGGCCGGGTTGAACACATTGGCGAAACGTTCACCGCTGTCCTGCACCTGACCGTCGATGTAATGGCCGATTACCGGGGCGTCACTCATTATTCTTGTTCTCCATTCGAAGGTTGGAAATCAGACTTTGGAAATCAGAGATCCAGCAGCCAGCTGTGCTGCGGATCGTTATGGAACTGCCAGACCCGCTTGGGCCCGGCCATGACGTTCAGGTAATAGGACTCGTAGCCATAGGGCACGCTGACCGGGTGGTAGCCCTTGGGCACCACCACCAGGTCGCCGTGCTCCACGGCCATGGCCTCGTCGATGCTGCGATCATCCGTGTAGACCCGCTGGAACACGAAGCCCTGGGGTGGGTTGACCTGGTGGTAATAGGTTTCTTCGAGAAAGCTCTGGTGCGGCAGGTCGTCGGTGTCGTGCTTGTGCGGCGGGTAGCTGGAGGAATGCCCGGACGGCGTGCGCACCTCCACCACCAGCAGCGAATGAGCCGGCTCGCTGTCCGGCAGGATGTCGCACACATAGCGGGTGTTGGCGCCCTTGCCGCGCACGCTGCGCTTCATGCTCGCAGGAAGGATCAGCCGGGGGCCGAGGCCCTTGGCGGCGGAGCTGTTTGCAGTAGCGCCGGGAGCGGCGCAGACGGCGATCTGCACATCGCTCAGGGCCGTGACCTGGGCCTGGCTGCCGGGTGGCAGGTAGACGGCGAAGGGCGATTTGTCCTCGAACACCGATTGCCGGTCGCCGAGGTTGTCCCAGCCGAACGCGCCCTGCCCCGGCGCCTCGCCCTGGATGCCGATGCGGCCGCTGAGCAGCACCAGGCACAGCTCTTTATCACCGGCACTGAGCGGCAGGCTTTCACCGAGGCTCAGGCGGTAGGCGGCAAAACCGACGTACTTCAATCGGCCTTCGGCCAACTGCACCATGGTCCGACCCTTGGCCGCGCTTTTTACCAGCAGGCTCATGGTGCAGTCCTCTCATCGAGCAGCGCGCGCAGGGTGTCGTAGCCCTTCTTGGCGTAGATGTAACTCGGTGCCACCGCCGGGTCCTGCTCGGCCTCCACCACCAGCCAGCCCTGGTAATCGGCGGCCAGCAGCTCGTCCAGCAGCGCGGCGAAATCGATGTCGCCATCCCCCGGCACGGTGAAGGTGCCGTTGATGATGCAGTCGGGGAAACTCCACAGGTTGTTGCGCGCCAGCTGCACCACCGGCTTGCGCACATCCTTGAAGTGCACGTGGCAGATGCGCCCGATGTGCTTGCACAGCACTTCCAGCGGTTCGCCGCCGCCCATGTAGCAGTGGCCCGAATCGAACAGCAGGCCGACTTCGCTGCCGGTCAGGCTCATCAACTTATCGATGTCCGCCGGCGATTCGACGTAGGCGCCCATATGGTGGTGGTAGGCCAGGCGCACGCCCTGGGACAGGGTGAAACGCGCCAGCTCAGTGAGCTTGTCGGCGTACTCCTGCCAGGCCTGTTCGCTGTGAAAACGCGGACGCTCCACCAGAGCAATGCGCTGGCCCTGGATCGAGTCGGCGACCTCGCCGTAGACCAGCACCCTGGCGCCGTTCTGCGCCAGCAGCTGGACATGGCTGGCGATGGCGTCGATCTCCTCGGCCACCGAGCGCCGCGCCAGGCGGCTGGAATACCAGCCCGAGACCAGCGCCAGGTCATAAGGCCGCAGCACATCGCCGACGCCCTTGGCGTCCTTGGGGAACTTGCCGTTGAGCTCGAAACCTTCGTAGCCGATCTCCTTGCCTTCGCTCAGCGCCGTGCTCAAAGGCGTTTCACCACCGAGGGATGGCAGGTCGTCGTTGCTCCAGGAAATCGGGTTGATGCCAATTCGGATTGCGGGCATGGCTGCACCTTTTATTGTTTTCTAAAGCGTTCTGAAAAATTCCCGGCCTGGTACCCACTGCTGTAGCCGCTGTAGCCGCTGCCGAGCCCTGGCGAGGCTGCGATCGAGCGC
>NZ_JACNAC010000095.1:0-13870 GCF_017349775.1 Pseudomonas sp. GW460-12-10-14-TSB1 | reverse complement strand
CGATGCCTTGCCGTGGAACGCCGACGGCCTGATCGCCGCCATCGCCCAACAGCACGACAGCGGCGAGGTGCTGATGCTGGCCTGGATGAACCGCAAGGCGCTGGCCGAGACCCTGGCCAGCGGGCAGGTCTGCTACTGGTCGCGCTCACGCCGGCAATTGTGGCGCAAGGGTGAAAGTTCAGGGCATCGCCAGCGTCTGCTCGAAGCGCGCCTGGACTGCGACGGCGACGCCGTCCTGCTGCTGGTGGATCAGCAAGGCCCGGCCTGCCACACCGGGCGCCCCAACTGTTTTTACAACGCCATTCGCGACGGCGCAGTGCAGGTCATCAGCACACCGCTACAGGAAACCCCAACATGATTCGCAAGAACCCCTCCGGCGATCTGCCGGTCATCGCCGAGTCGGCCTACGTCGACAAGACCGCCATCATCTGCGGCAAGGTGGTGATCGGCGAGAACGTCTTCGTCGGCCCCTACGCAGTGATCCGCGCCGACGAAGTCAACGAGCATGGCGCCATGGACCCGATCATCATCGGCGCCAATTCGAACATCCAGGACGGTGTGGTGATCCACTCCAAATCCGGCGCGGCGGTGACCATCGGCGAGTTCACCTCCATCGCCCACCGCTCCATCGTCCATGGCCCGTGCACGGTCGGCGACCGGGTATTCATCGGCTTCAACAGCGTGCTGTTCAACTGCGCGGTCGGCAACGGCAGCGTGGTGCGGCACAACTCGGTGGTCGATGGCCGCGACCTGCCGCAAGGCTTCTACGTGCCCTCCACCACCCGCATCGGGCCCAATACCGACCTCTCGCAGTTCCCGCCGGTCAGCGTCAGCGCCTCGGAGTTTTCCGAGGACGTGGCGCGCACCAACGTCGATCTGGTGCGCGGTTACAAAGCCCTGCAGAACGAGTTCTGAACATGAGCAGCGTGCTGATTCGCAACGCCCGGCTGGTCAATGAAGGACGTGAGTTCGACGCCGACCTGCTGGTGGACCATGGGCGCATCGTGAAGATCGCCAGCAGTATCGAAGGCGAGAACGCCCGCACCGAGATCGATGCCGAGGGCCAATGGCTGGTGCCGGGAATGATCGACGACCAGGTGCATTTCCGCGATCCCGGCGCGCCGGAAAAAGGCAGCTTCTACAGCGAGTCGCGGGCGGCCGTGGCCGGTGGCATCACCAGTTTCATGGACATGCCCAACACTCAGCCCGCGACCCTGACCCTGGCCGCGCTGGAAGACAAGAAACGCCGCGCGGCCATCCACTCGGTGGCCAACTTTGGCTTTCACTTCGGCGTCAGCCGCGACAACCTCGACACAGTCGCCGCCCTCGACCCCTGCCTGGTGGCCGGGGTCAAAGTGTTCATGGGCGCCTCCACCGGCAACATGCTGGTGGACGATCCGCAAGTCCTGGAGCGGTTGTTCGCCGAGGTGCCGACCATTCTCCTGGCGCACTGCGAACACACCCCCAGCATCCAGGCCAACGAGCGGCGCATGCAGGAGCGTTTCGGCGAAGCGATTCCCGCCGTGGCCCACTCCCTGATCCGTGATGCCGAAGCCTGCTACCGCTCCTCGTCGCTGGCCGTGGATCTGGCCAAGCGGCATGGCACTCGCCTGCATGTCTTGCACCTGACCACTGCCCAGGAGCTTGCGCTGTTCGAAGACAAACCGCTGGCGCAAAAGCGCATCACCGCCGAGGTCTGCCTGCACCATCTGCTGTTCGATGACCGTGACTACGCGCGCCTCGGGCACCTGATCAAATGCAACCCGGCGATCAAGACCCGCGCCGACCGCGACGCCCTGCGCCAGGCCTTGCTCGGCAACCGCCTGGATGTGATCGGCAGCGATCACGCGCCGCACACCTGGGCGCAGAAACAGCTGCCCTACCGCCAGGCACCTGCCGGCCTGCCGCTGGTGCAACACGCCCTGCCCGCCCTGCTGGAACTGGTGGCCGACGGCGTGCTGCCCATCACCACCCTGGTGGCGAAAACCAGCCACCGGGTCGCCGACCTGTTCGCCATTCCCGACCGAGGCTACCTGCGCGAGGGTTACTGGGCCGACCTGGTACTGATCAGGCCCGAGCCCGAAGGCCTCGCCGTGGCCCAGCAGCCGATCCTTGCCCAATGCGGCTGGACACCCTTCGCCGAACAGCGTTTTCGCCACAGCGTCGCCACCACCCTGGTGTCGGGGCAACTGGCCTGGCACGCCGGGCGCCTGTACGACAACTGCCAGGGTTTGCCGCTGCGCTTTACCCGCTGACCCCTTTCCCCGAATCCCCCCTGAAACACCAAGGAACACCCGATGATTCACATCACCCTGCCCGACGGCTCACAACGTGAGTACGACCAGCCGCTTTCCGTGTACGAGGTGGCCGCGAGCATCGGCCTCGGCCTGGCCAGGGCGGCCGTTGCCGGCCGGGTGAACGATCAACTGGTGGATTGCTCCTTTATGCTCGAAGGCGATGCCCGGGTCAGCATCGTCACCGCCCGCGAGCCCGAGGGCCTGGAAATCCTGCGCCACTCCTGTGCGCATCTGTTGGCCATGGCGGTGAAGGAGTTGTACCCCTCGGCCCAGGTCACCATCGGCCCGGTGATCGAGGACGGCTTCTTTTACGACTTCGCCTACGAACGGCCTTTCACCCCCGACGACCTGCAGCGTATCGAAACCCGCATGACCCGCCTGGCCGCGACCAACCATGCGGTGCGCCGACGCGAGCTGTCCCGTGACGATGCCCTGGAGTACTTCGGCAACCTAGGCGAGCACTACAAGGCCGAACTGATCCGCGACATCCCGCAAGACCAGGTGCTGTCGCTGTATCGCCAGGGCGATTTCGAAGACCTGTGCCGTGGCCCTCATGTGCCGTTCACTGGAATCCTCCAGGCGTTCAAGCTGACCAAGGTCGCCGGCGCCTACTGGCGCGGCGACGCCAAGAACGCGCCGCTGCAACGGATCTACGGCACCTGCTGGGCCACGCCGAAAGACCTCAAGGATTACCTGACCCGCCTGGAAGAAGCCGGCAAGCGCGATCACCGCAAGCTCGGGCAGCAACTGGACCTGTTCCACTTCGACGACTGCGCGCCGGGCTCGGTGTTCTGGCACGCCAAGGGCTGGACCCTGTTCCAGCAACTGATCGGCTACATGCGCCGGCGCCAGGACCAGGCCGGCTATCAGGAGGTGAACACCCCGGACGTGATGGACCGCAGCCTCTGGGAAACCTCCGGGCACTGGCAGAACTACCGCGACCACATGTTCAGCACCACCACCGAGGACCAGCGGGTGTTCGCCCTCAAGCCGATGAACTGCCCCGGCGCGGTGTCGATCTTCAGCCGTGGCCTGAAAAGCTACCGCGACCTGCCGCTGCGCATCGCCGAGTTCGGCAAGGTGCACCGCTACGAACCCTCAGGTGCGTTGCACGGGCTACTACGGGTGCGCCACTTCACCCAGGACGACGCGCACATCTTCTGCACCCCGGCGCAGATGCAGGCGGAATGCGAAAGCACCATCGCCCTGGTGTTCGACATCTATCGCGACTTCGGCTTCCACGACGTCGCGGTCAAACTCTCCACCCGACCGGCCCATCGCATCGGCAGCGACACGCTGTGGGACCAGCTGGAAGGTGCCTTGTCCGGCGCCCTGGAAACCATGGCGATCGACCACCGGATCAACCCTGGCGAAGGTGCGTTCTACGGTCCGAAACTGGAGTTCGTGCTGCGCGACGCCATCGGCCGCGACTGGCAATGCGGCACCCTGCAGGTCGACCTCAACCTGCCGGAACGTTTCGATATCAGCTACATCGATGAGCACGGCGAGCGCCAGCGCCCGGTGATGCTGCACCGCGCACTGTTCGGTTCCCTGGAGCGTTTTATCGGCATCCTCATCGAGCATTACAGCGGCGCCCTGCCGTGCTGGCTGGCGCCGCGGCAGGCGGTGGTGATCACTATCAGCGAAGGCCAGGCGGACTACGCCCGCTCGGTGGCCGACACCCTGCAGCGCCGGGGCCTGCGGATCGGCGCCGACCTGCGCAACGAGAAGATCAGCTACAAGATCCGCGAGCACAGCCTGCAGAAAGTGCCGTACCTGCTAGTGGTGGGCGAGAAGGAAAAGGACGGGGGATTTGTCAGCTTGCGCAACCGCCATGGCGAGGATCTGGGGCGGTGGGCGGTGAGCGAGGTGGCCGAGCAGATGCGCTCGACGTTGTAGCAGCGGCGTCTGGACGGACGCTATCGCGGGCAAGCCTCGCTCCTACACATCCGCGTATCGTTCATACCTTTCATGAACGCTCGCAGCCCTGTAGGAGCGAGCGGGCGGCGATCCGACTTGCCCGCGATGCTTTTTAGGCCCTTGGTTTGACCGTCCCGCAATCCTGCCCCAACCACACTGCGCGGGTGTCCATGCTGCCCTTCTGCTGGAAGCCGGTGGCATTGAAGGTGCCGCTGACGTTGGTGGTGAACTCGCGGTCGCTGAGGAATTTCGCCACGCCTGAGCCTTGGGCTTTCGGGCAGCTGAAGCGGAACTTCCACTGGTTCGAGGTGCGGTCGGTGACCTCCTGGCGGCAGCCCGATTGCGGATCCTGCAGCGGAATGGTGTCGGACTTCACCTGTTCCGGCGTCAGGCACACGCGGATGCCCTTGCCGCCCATGGTCACGCCCTGCTTCTCCAACTGCGCCCGTTGCTCGGGGGTCAGCTGTTGTTGCAACTGGCCGAGAATCAACGACAGGTCTGGCAGGCTCTGGTCATCGACTTTCATGTTGCTGGTGGTCAGTTCCCACAGGCCCGGTTGCAGCATCTGGGCCTGCGCGGCCAGCGGAAGCGAGATAACGGCAGCCATGGCCAAACCCAGTAGACGAAGCTTCATCGAATGACTCCTAGACAGTAGTGGCCCGTTAGACGCTAAAAATGCAGCGGCGTTGCATGGCGAATTAATTAGCGACAATCATGCTCGAACATGGTCTGTTAGGGTCTGCACGAAAGGTCGGCGAGCGAAGGTCAGGCAAGGCAAAAACAGGCGAGGAAGCGGAGTGTAGGGGCCTACATGAGCATTCCGAGCCTGTTTTTAACGCAGCATGAGCGAGCGCAGCCACCTTTCGTACAGACCCTAGGCATTGAATCTTCAGGAGCAAGGCAGCCCCATGGATTATTTTGGCCCACATATCTTCGGCTATCTGATTGCCACGTTGCACTTTCTCGGCCTGATCGCCGCCATCCACGCAGTGTTGACCGTCAGGACCGCCCAAGGCGCCATTGCCTGGGCCCTGTCGCTGCTGTTCATGCCGTACCTGACCCTTGTTCCCTATCTGGTATTCGGCCGCAGCACCTTCGACGCCTATATCAAGGCCCGGCGCCAGGCCAACCTGGAAATGCGCAAGGCGATCAACGAGCTGAACTGGCGCCCCTGGATCGAGGAAGCCCTGAGCGCCCGCGCCTCGGCCGCCTACACTTCGCTGCGGGCCATGCCCAAGCTGGGGCGCATGCCTTGCCTGGCCAGCAACCATGTACGGCTGCTGGTCAATGGCGATGCCACCTTCGCCGCAATTTTCGCCGCCATCGAACGCGCTCGCACAACAGTGCTGATCCAGTTCTTCATCATCCACGACGACGACCTTGGCCGGCGCCTGCAAAGCCTGCTGCTGAAAAAGGCTAGCGAAGGCGTGGCGATCCATCTGCTCTACGACCGCATCGGCAGCCATTCCCTGCCCCACTCCTATGTGCATCCACTGCGCGATGCCGGCATCCAGGTGCATGCCTTCGCCACCCGCAGCGGCTGGCTCAACCGCTTCCAGATCAACTTCCGCAACCACCGCAAGATTGTGGTGGTGGATGGCCTGCTGGGGTTTGTCGGCGGGCATAACGTCGGCGACGAGTACCTGGGTAAAAAGCCGCCCCTGTCGCCCTGGCGCGACACTCATGTGTCCGTCAGTGGCCCGGTGGTGGCCTGCCTGCAGGAGTCTTTCGCCGAAGACTGGTTCTGGGCCTCGCGGCAATTGCCGCCGCTGATCCTGCCCGACACCTACCCCGACGACGGCGTGCTGTGCCAGGTGCTGGCCAGCGGCCCGGCGGACCCTTATGAAACCTGCTCGCTGTTCTTCGTCGAAGCCATCCACGCGGCGACCGAACGGATATGGATCACCAGCCCCTATTTCGTCCCCGACGAAGCCGTGTTTTCCGCCTTGCGCCTGGCCGTCCTGCGCGGTGTGGACGTGCGGATCCTGCTGCCGTCGCGCGCGGACCATAGGATCGTCTACGCCGCGTCCAGCCTGTACGCCTTCGAAGCGGTACGCGCCGGCGTGCGGGTGTTCCGTTATCAGCCAGGTTTCCTGCACCAGAAAGTGGTGCTGATCGACAGCGAAATCAGCGCGATCGGCAGCGCCAACCTGGACAACCGCTCGTTCCGCCTGAATTTCGAGGTGATGTTGCTGACGGTGGATGAAGCCTTCGCCAGCGAAGTGGAACAGATGCTCAACCTCGACTTCGAGCGCTCGCGCGAAATCGCCAAAGAAGAAAGCCGGGAAACCCACCGCCTGCAACAGCTTGGCATGCGGGTGGCCCGGCTTATTTCACCGATTCTTTAGAGTCGGCGTTTCACGAGTAATACAGGTCATCGCGGGTCCAGGGCAGTTCATGACTGCCATCGGCGTGAGCCTTGACCGCGAGAATCTGGTGCAGGTTGATCCAGCCGCGGGCGAAGGCATAGGCACAGCCGGCCAGGTACAGGCGCCAGATGCGCAGGACCTGTTCCGGCACCAGCCGCGAGGCGGCTTCCAGGTTGTCTTCCAGGCGCTCGCTCCAGTGGTCCAGGGTACGGGCGTAATGCAGGCGCAGGCTTTCCACGTCAACGATCTCCAGCCCCGCTTCGCTGATCTCGGCCGAAATCATCGACAGGTGCGGCAGCTCGCCGTTGGGGAACACGTACTTCTCGATGAATTCGCCGGCGCCGCGGCCCACGGGACGTCCATCGGTGTGCTTGGCGGTGATCCCGTGGTTCATCACCAGGCCACCTTCGCGCACCGCGCCGAACAGTGTCTTGCAGTACTGCGCCAGGTTGGCATGGCCCACATGCTCGAACATGCCGACGCTCACCACCTTGTCGAAGCGGCCGTCCTGGGGCAGATCGCGATAGTCCAGCAGTTGCAGTTCCACCTGGTCCTGCAAGCCTTCGGCGATCACCCGCTCCTTGGCCAGTGCCAGTTGTTCCTTGCTCAGGGTGATACCGAATACCTTGACCCCGAATTCCCGCGCCGCGTAACGCGCCAGCCCGCCCCAGCCACAACCGACGTCCAGCAGGTACTCGCCGGGCTGCAAGCGCAACTTGCGGCACAGGTGGCGGAATTTGGCTTGCTGGGCCTGTTCCAGGCTTTCACTGCCGGTCTCGAAGTAGGCACAGGAATAGGCCATGTCGCTGTCGAGCCACAGCTGGTAGAAGTCGTTGGAAAGGTCGTAGTGGTAGGAGATGGCGGCCGCATCGGTGGCCTTGTCGTGCAGGGAGCGTACCGGCAGCACTTGTTCATCGCCGTCCAGCAGCGCCTGGGTCAGCTCATCGCAAACCCGGATGACTTCGCTGATCGAGCCTTCCAGTTCAAGTTTGCCCTCGACGAACGCCGCCCCCAGCGCGTCGAGAGTGGGATGGGTGAGCTGGGTGACCAGTTGCGGGTCCTTGACCACAATGGTGACGCTGGGCGCCGGCCCCAGGTTGAATTCATGGCCGTCCCAGAGCCGCAGGCGTAGCGGTAGTTGCAGATTCTGTAAGGCCGGTGGAAGTTGCGCGAGCATGGATTATCCCCCCTTGTTTCAGACGTCTGAGTGAGGTTAGACCATACTGAAAAATTAGCAGGCTATCGATCTGATAGCTGAAATTCATCAGTGCCGGCATTGCAACAATCCATGCTGAACAGCCAGCCGATCGTCCTGGGAGCTGGGCCCTCTCCATAGAGGACCGCCAAGCAGGCACGCAGTTCGATCTGGTTTAATTCTAGCTCCAGGCGCTCAAACCCGCGCTTCCCCACCCTAAAGGCACTCACGCAAAACCCGCCGACGCTCGCCCTTCTGTAGCAGCGTAGCTTGCTCGCGATAGCCGCAAAACAGCGCTCCATCAGCCCCGCTCTTTACAACTTGAGCAACGGTTCCTGAAAGCGCAGCAAGCGCCCGGCATTGCCCAGCACCAGCAAGGTGCTGAGGTTATGCAGCACCGCCGCGATCATCGCCCCCGCCGCGCCGAGCCAGCCGAACGCGGCGAAGGCGACGATGGCCAGGGTCCAGCCCAGACCGATGATCACATTGACCTGCAGGGTCTGGCGGCACTGGCGACTCAGGCGCACACAGGTGCCGAGGCGCCGCAGGTCGCTGCCGATCAGCACGATATCGGCCGAGGCCAGGGCGATATCCGCCCCGCCCGCGCCCATGGCCACACCGACCACGCCAGCCTTGAGCGCCAGGGAATCGTTGATCCCGTCGCCCACCACCATCGGCCGGAAACCGCTGTCGATTTCCCCCAGCACACGCTTGAGTTTGTCTTCCGGCAGCGCCTGGGCTTCGACATCGCCGATGCCGACATCCCGCGCCAGGCTGTCGGCCACACTCTGGCGGTCGCCGGTCAGCAACAGCTGGCGGCCCAGCCCCAGTTCGCGCAGTTCGTCGAGGGCAAAACGCGCTTCCGGTTTGACGCTGTCGGCCAGCAACAGCCAGGCGAGAAACTCACCGTTCAGCGCCAGCCCGGCAATAGGTCCGTCATGTTCCGGTACCGCCGTGGTGACGATACCTAGCTGGCCGAACAACTCGGGACGCCCCAGGGCCGCTTCGCCCTGCTCGGTCTGCGCCACCACGCCGAGGCCCTGGCGCTCGCGAATATCCGACAGCACCAGGAAATGCTCCTGGGCCACCAATCCGGCCAGCGCGCGGCTGACCGGGTGGCTGCTGGCCGAGCCCAGGCTGGCTGCCAGGTTCAACAAGGCCTGGCGGTCTTCCCGCGGGCTGTCGATGGATTGCAGGCGCAAAGTGCCAAACGTCAGGGTGCCGGTCTTGTCCACCACCAGCGAGGTCAGGTCCGCCAGCTCCTCGAGGAACGCCGAGCTGCGAATCAGAATGCCGTGACGCGACGCCACGGCGATCCCGGCAATCGCCGTGGCCGGCGCGGACAGCACCAGGGCGCAGGGACAGGCCGCCACCAGCACCGCGAGCATCGCCTGGGCATCGTTGGTGATGAACCAGGTCACCGCCGCCAGCAGCAATACCAGCACCATGTAGCTACCGGCGTAACGCTCGAGCAAACGGGTGATCGGTGGCTTGGAACGCTCGGCGCTTTGCATCAGCGCGATGACCTTGCCCAGGGTCGATTCGTGGCCGGTGCGGGTCACCTCCAGGCGCAGCAGGCCGTCGAGGTTGATCGCCCCGCCGAATACCTGCATGCCGACATCGGCCTCCAGCGGCACCGACTCGCCAGTGATCGGCGCGGTGTCGAGGCTGGCTTGCCCGGACAGCACCAGGCCGTCGGCGGGCACCCGGTCGCCGGCGCGCACTTCGACGACATCGCCGGCCTTGAGCGTAGCGTTATCCACCTCGCCAATGCTGCCGTCGGCCTGCACCAGTCGCGCATGGCTGCGGGTCAAACGACCCAGGGCATGAATGGCTTCCTGGGAACCGATGACGCTGCGCTCTTCCAGCACGTGGCCGAAGATCATGATGATCGGCAACAGCGCCGCGGTCAGCAGGTCGCCGGTGGCCCAGGCGCCGAGCATGGCCAGGGCGATCAACTGGTCGGTGATGCCATGCAGGCTCGGGTAACGCAGGCTGTACCAGGCCGAACGCATCACCGGCAGCGCCACCAGCAACGAAGCGAAACCCAGCAGCAACTGGCTGACGCCGGTCTGCTCCGGAGCCAGCCAGCGCCAGACCAGGCCCAGGCCGAGCAGCCCCAGGGCCAGCATGGCCAGGGTCAGCTGGCGCGCGGCACTGCGTTGTTCAGCTGAGGTGAGCATGCTCGCCGGCGCGGCGGCATGGGTGTGGGCAGTCATGGTTGGGCTCCCTGAATGATCAGGCGGGAATCGTCTTTGGGATTGACCGTGGTCACTGAGCCGGCCTGGCCGAGAATCTTCGGCAGCCGTTCACGGTAGATACGCAGGAGCATTTCCGGGTCGGTGCCGTTGCGTTGCGCCTGGGCCAGGCTCTGGATGGTCGCGGTATCCGCCTGGGCCTTGGCCAGGCGTTCACCGGCCTGGGCGTGCGCCACCTGCAAGCTGCGGTCGGCCTGTTCGTTGGCGGTTTGCGTGAGCTTTTCGGCTTCGGTGCGGGCGTTGGCTACCGCCTTGTCGGCCTGCTGGCTGGCAGTCAGCACCGCGTTAAAGGCGCTGACCGCCGGCCCCGGCAAACTGGACTGGACGTCGACCCGGGTCACTTCGATGCCGATCCCCTGCCCGGTCGCCGCCAGATCCGCCAGCCGCTGGTTGATGCCCTGCACCAGATCGCCGCGCAGCCGTTCGCGACGCTCGGCGGCCTGATTGTCGGCCCCGATCAATTCCGGGCGCGCCACCAAAATGGTGTCGAGATCGCGCGCGGCGGTCAGGGCCAGGGCACTGCGGGTCACCAGCCGATCCAGCGCCGGCAGCACATGCTCGCCCTGCAGCACAAAGACATAAGGCTCGGTGACCTTGTAGAACACCCGCACATCCAGCTGCACCACCCCGGCGTCGCCGGTCAGCAGGTAACCGGAACCGGCCAGGGCATCGCTCAGCGGTACGGCAAAACTCGCCACCTTGTCACCCTTCAAGGCCGTATCGGAACGCAACAGGCTTTCCACCCGCCGCTCGATCACCCGGTCCGCGGCAGGCAACAGCACCACCTGTTCGAACGGCTGCGGCCAGGCCAGCAACAAACCGGCGTTCTGTATCCGGTCCAGGGCGCCGAAATGCAGGACCACCGCGCGGTTCTGTGGATCGATCTGCCGCACATTGGAAAACGCCCAGGCCAGTGCCGCCAGCACGGTCACCGCATACAGGGCGAGAAACGCCAGGCGACCGGCCTGAATCCAGGGGCTGCCAAGTTCAGATGTTCCACGTGGAACCAAACTCATGGTTGCGACCCGGCGGCTTTATTACCGAGGGTCGGCGGCCCGTCCACCAGCACCCGGAACGGCGCCGCATCGGTGCGCAGAATCAGCTTGGTGCCTGGGGTCACCACAGTGCCCAAGGTGTCCAGCGAGCGCAGCAGGTTGTACAGCTGCGGCGAACCGGCATAAGCGCGGCCATAAATCTCCGCCGCCTGCACTCGGGATTGGGCTTCGATATCCGCGACTTTCACCGTGGCGTCGGCCTGGACGATGCGCGCATCGCGCTCGGCGGCGGAACGGATTTGCGCCGCTTCGCGCTTACCGATGGCCGTGCGCTCAGTGGCGATGGTTTCACGCTCGGCGCGCATGCGGTCGACTGTGGCGGTCAGGGTCACCGAGGGCAGAGTCAGGCGTTCCACGCCGACTTGCAGCACGCGCACGCCATAAGTACTCAGCAACTGCTGTTCGATCTGCTTGCGCAACTGGGCTTCGAAGTCGGCGATGCGCACCTTGCTCGCGTCGGTGTTCACCAGATTGGCCAGGTCGAAACTGCTGGCGGTGGTTTCCAGGGCCGAGCCGACAAAGGTACGGATCTGCCGCGCCGCTTCGTCCGGCTGGTTCTGCACCGCGCGCATAAAACGTTTTACATTGTCCGGATCGCCCTGCACCTGCCACGCCACGTAGGCCTGGACGATGATGCGCAGGCCGTCGCGAGTGCCGACATCCTGCAAACCGCTGGACGTGGTGCGCAGGCGCAGGTCCACCGGGATCGCCGCCTCGAACGGCGCCGGCCAGCGCCAGCCAAGGCCCGGCTCCAGCAGAACCCGCGCCGGGTTGCCGAAACGGGTGATCACCGTGGCCTCGCCGGAACGCACTTGCACCAGGCTTGCCGCGGCGACGGCGAACAGCACCAGCAACAGCGCCCAGGCCATGCGCCGCCAGGGAAAGGGCCCCGCCTCTTCCGGCACACCGTGGTGATGATGGTGCCCGTGATGGTGATGGCCGCCATGGCCGTGATCGTGGCCGGCGTGATCCTGATGATCGTGGGAATGGGACTGGCTCAATGGACGGCTCCTGGCTGAGCGGTGTTACCCGGCACCGAAGGCTCGGTTGGCAAAGTGAATGTACGCAGGTCGAGGGTCGGCGCGCTGGCGCCGCCCAGGCGATGATCGAGCACCAGCAACTTGGCGTTGCGCAGGCCCTGGCTCAGCTGGCTCAAATACTGCTCCAGCACGAACGCCTGGCCGGCACTGGCATAGGCCATTTGCTCGGCGCTGAAACGCAGGTCGGCCGCTTGCGCCGTGGCCTGCACTTCATGGGCCGTGGCTGTGGCCTGGTCGCGGGCGATGCTGGCCTGCAACTGCGCCTGGTTGGTCTGCTCGCTGGCCGCGCCGCGCTCGCGGGAAATCAGCGCCTGGGCGCCGATCTGCGCGGCCTGTACGCCGTGATAGGCATTGGCGGCGCCCGCCGGCGGGTGAATGGCCTCGACCACGGTGGCGAGAATCTCCACCCCGCTGTCGAGCTTCTCCAGGTCGGCCTGCACCGCGCGGCCGATATCCTCGGCCAGGCCGGTACGGTCTTCGCCCAGCAGGCCATCGAGGGTGCGCGAGGCAAAGTCGTGGACCAGGATGCGACTGGCGGTGCTACGGATCAGCATCGGAATGTCGGCGCTGTTGTAGGTCGCCGCCAACGCCGCCTGATCGCTCAAGCCGATGCGATAGACGAAGCGCACATCCATGTTGACGATCTGGAAGCTCTGCTTGTCGGCGTCGCCGCTGGCGATCACCTGGGACTTGTCGTTCACATGGCTGGCATCCCACAAGCGGTTGGCCACCAGCGGTGGCGGCCCTTCGGCGGACGCCGGTTCGATCACCGTAGGCGTCTCACCGACACTGGTGGCCAGTTCATGTACCACGCCGTTCTCGACACTCAGCACCCGGCCCAGCGGCCATGGCAGACCCGCGTGCAAACCCGGGCCAAAGACCGCCACCGGCTTGCCGAAACGTTCGTAGATGCCCCGCCCCTGCAACGGCACTTCATGCAGGCCGGTGAGCAGCCAACCCACCCCGAGCACCACCAGCAGCACCGGCAGGAACGCCCGGCGCATATAAGTGAAGGCCCAGATCTGCCGCAGGTCGATGCCAAAGCGGTTGTGCAGTTCGTGCTGCAAGGCCAGCAAGGGTTGCGGCGGCCAGCGCAACAGATCGGCGATCACGCTGTGGGCCAGCATGCGCGGCTCCAGTTGCTCGCGACGCGGACTGAACAACGACAGCACCGCGCGCAGCAGGAACTCCAGGGCCACCAGCGCCGGCAAGACACCGATCAGCACGCCCAGGCGCACCGGCCAGAGCGCCGTATCGCTGCTGAACAACAGGCACAGCGCCGCCAGCACCAGGCTGATGATCGCCACTCGCGCCAACTGCGCCAGCGCCGCGGCTTCCGGCCATTCTCCGGGGTGTTCCTGGCTCAGCTGGCGCTCGAACACCAGCAAGCCGAAGGCCAGCAACAGCGCCAGCACCGCGCCGACATTGCCCGCCAGGCCCAGGGCTGCGGCGGGCAGGCTCAGGTTCCACGCCTGCTCGATCACCATCAGCACCAGCAAGGCCCAGCCGCCCAGCCACAAGGTCGGCGCGCCGATCTGCGCCAGCAGCCCGGACCAACGCTGGCTGATGCCATCCAGCAGGCGTTCATACCAGCCGTCATCGGGCAAGGGTTCATCCACAACCGGCGGGCTCGGCGCAGCCTCTGGCGTCCGCAGTACACCCGCGCGCCAGGCACTGACCCAGCCCGCCGCCTGCAGGCCGCCGACCAGCACCAGCAAAGCCGCGGCCAGATTGAC
>NZ_JACNAC010000094.1:0-14582 GCF_017349775.1 Pseudomonas sp. GW460-12-10-14-TSB1 | reverse complement strand
GCATGCATGGCCAGGTAGGCATCGAGCTTCTTGTCGTTCAAACCCAAGGTATTAAGGATTTGCGCCATGAAGCTGACAGGCGCGCTACCAGGCGCGGTGACCACACCCTGGTCGGCAACGGCATAGGGCACATCCTGGTAATAATCCGCTCCGCGGTAATGCACCTGCTTCAGGTTCTCAGCGGAGTTGGACGTATGCTGCACGTGATCCAGTACTCCAGCCTGGGCCAGGACGCGGGTGCCGTCACAGATGCCGGCAACGACGATGTTCCTGGCGTGGGCCGCACGCACCAGCGCCTCGATTGCCGGTGCCTTGTCTGTTTTCCAGACAGGGCCTCCCGTCACTATCAGCAAGTCGACATCGTCCAGCGCGATGGCTTCGATGGCCAGGTTCGGGATGATGGTCATTCCTCCGGATGAGGTCACTTGCTTGCCACCGGGGGCCGCGAAACGAGTGTCGAAGCCATAGTAGGCTCGCCCCGTGGAGTTGATGAGTGCGGGTTCCCAGTCGGAGAAATTCTCGGTGAGAATAGTAACGGCACGTACCATTTGAGTGTCCTTCTCAAGTATCCATGATGATCGACAGCAATTATCCAGGGTGGTTGCCCTGGCGGGCATTGCCATCGAGTGTCGACGCTGGCGGCGCCGGTGAATGATGGGGCTGAGTATTGGCAGGATGCGTCTCGTTCGACAATGACGGTGGTCAAAGGGGCGGCGGGTCGATGACCAGGGTGATCAGGCCTTGGTCCAGCGCTTGTCGCGAACGCTCGGTGGCCTCCGGCAGGATGCTGCGATTTGTTTCCTGCATCGAAACAGCAGTACAGCAAAACGCTCGCAGCATCCGTTCATGTGCTGAAGCAGCATGCGTTAGCTGCGAGGAGTCTGCAGGGCATGATAACCATAGTCAGCCCGGGCCTGACGCAACGGAATGCCGGCGTCGATGGCTGCGCGAATCTGTTCTTCGGCCTGATGGATTTCCTCTGCCACCGTCAACACCTGGGTTAGTTGCCGGGCAGGAATAACCACCAGGCCATCGCCATCGCCTCGTAGCCAATCGTCTGGCTGCACCCGCACTCCACCCAGCGTCACCGGCTCCTGAATAGCTTCGACGCGCACTCGATCCTTGCCGGTGCGCATCCAGTTGCCCCGGGAAAAAATCGGGTAATTGAGTTCCAGCGCTCGATCGACATCGCGACAGATTCCGTCAATCACCGTGCCTGCCAATTTTTTTCGAGCGGCGGTGGACGTCAACAGGTCACCCCACACAGTGGTGTCGAGCCGGGCCTGATTGTCGATCACAACCACTTGGCCTTCCTCCAGATCGTCGATGTAGTCACCAACCGACCCTCCATCAAGGCCTATGGGACCGTAGCGCAGGGTCCAAGCTTTGCCCGTCAGGTTGAATGCGCGGTCCAGGGGCTTGATATCGGTGCACTGGCAAATGATTTTCAGGCGGTCCATTGCATCGCTCAGGTCGGTGCAACTCAAGGCTTTCAGGCGTTTGTGAATAGACGTTTGCATGATGAGAGCTTCCTGTTGTCCTGTGGGATCAGCGTGCCGTAGCACCGGTGCTGAAAGCGTGGATTTTGTCGACGATTTGCCGTGAAGCCGCCCTGATCGCCGTCGCGGTGTTGCCCGCGATATGCGGCGTCAACTGCGCGTTGGCGATACCCACCAGGGGCGAATTGAAGCAGTCTTTTTCATGGGTGAAGGTATCAATGGCGACGGCCTTTATATGCCTGGGATACTGGCTCATGAAAGTTGCCAACTGGTCCTCGTCGACGATGCCACCGCGTGCGGTATTGATCAGGATCGAACCTTGGCGCATCTGGCTGAACGCGGCACTGCCGAACAGGCCCCGGGTGAGCGGAGTGAGAGGCGTATGGATGGAGACGATGTCGGACTCGCCTAGCAGTTGCTCGAGTGTTTGCCGTCGTTCAAGTCCAAGGTTCCGCGCCGCCTGTTCCGTGAAGCGCTCGGAGCCGGTGGCGATGACCTTTATGTCCAGTGCTTCGGCCTTGCGAGCCACCTCCCGGGCAATGCCTCCGGTACCCACCAGCCCGAGGGTGAGCTCGGTGATTTCCGGGCCGGGAGCCAGGGTGCCTTTGGACCAATGGCCTTTGTGAGTTTCGCGGTTGTAGTGGCCAAGGTCCCTGGATAAAAACAGCGCTTGGGCCACCACGTATTCGGCGACAGCTGTGGCGTTGGAGCCAGGCGTGTTCAATACCGTCACGCCACACCGGGCTGCTTCCTGTCGGTCGATATGGTTAAGGCCTACACCTGCCTGGGCGATAGCTTGCAGAGGGGTTGCCAGGTGCGGTGATGCGCTGGCTCTGATCAGTTCGCCATCGAGGGGGATGTTCAAGCGCGTCTTGAACACGCTGTAACCACCGGCCTCGGTCACCGCGGCGATGAAGGCCGGTTTGTCGTGACAGTTGATCTCGCGGTATTGAATGCGTCCGCCGTAGTGTTTCTTGATGCTGTCCTTATCGGTGAAATAGTGAAGGTTCAGGGTGATGGCCAGGCCAAGTTCAAGGAATCGGTTGATTTCCTCGAACAGCAGCGGCGGGGCGGGGGCGTCCAGTACCAGGGTGGTAAATGCCATGCATGTGATCCTCTTGAAGGGCGCCTGCGCCGACCGATACCACAGGTTGCCCTGGATATCGGTCGGTGACTTACCATATGAAGTGACTGGCACTGGCAGGATCGACTAAACCTGTATCAGTACTGGCAGCTGCCAGGAAGCCGCTGTAGAAGTCATTCAGCGACGAGGATTTGATAAAGTCGGTGTTGATCTTGGAATAGATCAGGAACAGCCGGTAAATCCGCAGGCTCTTTTCCTTACGGTGTACCTCGGCCTTGAGGCTTGGCCACAGATTGAGCAGGGCACCATCCTTGATTTTCCAGGGGTCCTGAGGCTCGACGCCGGTGGTGGCTTTGTAGACAAATCGCTTACCTTCGACCACTTCCAGGTGCAGGCTGGCCAGCAACTGTTCGGCGGTGCCAATGGTTTCGATCTTCAGGGCTGCGGCCAACTCGAGGATGTGCTCCTTGTCAGGGATGCTGCCCGTCAAGGTTAGCCAGGCACATTTGAGGTCGGTCCGAGCGATGGAATATGCCATTCCCTTGACGTAGTTATGGAAACTTCCGTCGTCGTGAAAAGCCTCAAGTAACTGCGCAGCAGGCTGCGCGGCAAACTGCCCGACGCCGATCAGTTCGCTGTGCAAACCACTGGCCAACAGGGCGCGGGTCCAGGGAATCGCGCGAATGGCATCGGGCCGGGACTCGAAGACCTTGATGTTGAAAATCCTTGATGGCGGTCGGGTGCCCTTGGCGGTGGCCCTGACCACATCAAATCGCGCCATATCCCGCAGTAACGATGGTAGCGCCGGGTGCTCGAAGAACTTCGCCTGGTAGCGGTGCACGACGTTGGTCCAGCGTTGGATCCTGCTCTCGATCACCTCTTCGGACGGTTGTGGCTGGGGTTCGGCATGCATGAGGTACAGCTGGCTCAGGAAGTTGACCGACTGATTTCGCGTCAATAAATGGCTTCGCATCTCCGCGCAGCCGGCCAACATGAAGCGGGTTTCCGCACTGTCCAGGGCACCAAACTCCTGCATAGTCTCGGCGATCACTCCGTTACAACGTGCGTGTTCGCCCCCCATGATCACATGGGCTACTACCTCGATACCGTACCGGGCAGCGATCAACCTGTGCTGGTTGGCGATAGCCATGTTGAGCTTGTGCATCCCCTTACCACCTTGCTTACCCGTGTCGCTGGGGCCAAACGTGATGTACTGGCGGTTGCCGCGTGACTCAAGGTGTTGTCTGTACACCGGGTTTTCATACACTTCATGCACCGTGCGCAGGGTCTGCTCAGCGCCACCGAGGTCCTCCGGTTGAAGGGCGATGTCGATACCGTCTCGTACTTGGGCGGCCTTCGTGAGAAACAGTACTTCCAGCACACTGAGGGCCGACGTGTACTCGGCAATCCCGTGGATTTTCATGCGGTCGCGGTAGTTGTCGATCATTTCGAAACGCTCGACAGCGTTACGTGCGTCGTACATGCGGATGTAGCTGGGATCCTGTTCCAATAGTGCGATGTAGTCCTGGCCCTTGTAGCGCAGAGCCTTCTCTTCATAAATTGCCGCGGTCCGCTGCAGGTACTCTTGCCAGAGGGTTGCGGGAGGCAGGGCATACCCTTCATCGAGGGTCTGCGCCAACACTGCCTGCCGCGCAGGCTCATCCAGATCACGATAGTAACGGCCTTCGCCCTGGCCGATGTCTTGCAACCATTGGCTGGAGAGAATCTCATCGACAACATTGCTGAACATCTCGGCGTTCTCACGGAACTCGATTTCCAGGTAGTGGAAGCCGAAGGTATTCACGCGTAGCAGTAAGCGATCGATGGCGGCAGGTTGGGTGAAGCGGATGCTGCTCAGGGCTTCAGCCAGTTCGCTGGGGTGTTCAAAGCACTCAGGGTGCCCCTTGTCCAATCTTGCGCGAATCTCTTCCAAGCGATGCCGTGCGCCAGCGTCTTTGATCAGGCTATTGATGTCGGCTATGTAACGGTTGCGAATGGCCGTTTCGAGTGCGATCACCAGGGTCTCGGTGTGCTGATTGGTGTCATAGGGGCGACCATCCTTGTCTCCGTACAACCAGGTGTACAAGGTCAGCCACTTTTCCTCACCCGCAAGGCCCAGGGCCTGATAGGCATCGGGCAATGCATCGTAAACACTGTCGGCATAAAAAATCTGCGACTCGATATCAATGCCATTACTGCCCGACCACACGGCGTTGTACAACTCCAACAACATTTGTTGGGTCACGTAGGTTTTTTTCAGCCCATGGTCCTCGACATGCTGGGCAAGTTTCTGCAAGGCCTGTACTACGGAGTGCTTGAGCTGGTCGGTCTCCTTGCAGAGCAGGCCCAAGCTGATGCGTACGTTGGACTGGTCAGCAAGAAACGTCGGGGCCAACGCGAGAGGCGGGCGACTGTAGCTGGCCTTCGAGGCAATGTGGGTGGCCGCGCTCCTGACGGATAACTCGAACAACAGTTGCTTGATTAACAGCAACTTCCAGAACGCCTCGACGTCTTTGATGGAGCGTGACTCGAAGAAGGCCTTGCCCAATGCGGCTGCCAGTTTTGCATCGGCTTTATCCAGGTACGACAAGGTGTCGATTTCCGCGAAGATCCTCAAACAGGCGCGGGTATGCTGGGTCTGGGCGACCTCAGTCGTTGCTTTTAGCGCCTGTTCCAGTGATCGCCACAAGACATCGTGCACTAGTGCCGGGTTGGCATGACTGATGGATGAGCTGGGTAATGCATCTTCAAATATTGAGTTGATCACATGATTCATGGGTTCAAGCCTCGATAATTAGGTTCAGATCCCTGCTTGCACTCCGCCATGGCGGCGGAGGCAAAAACATCAATTTTTCCAGGCATAAACCACCGCGTCGGAACGAACGGAATTAGCGGTTCACCGACACAACGCCCCCCCTTGGCAGTACCGAAAATCGGTAAAAATGAAACAAATTGTTACATCTGAGATTAATTAATCATGGATCCAATTTCACCGTAAAAGACCTTTTTGGAATAGATGGCGGACAAAAAATGATAGGGAGCTATGGTTTTTTCCAGATAAAAATATCGACCCGCGCTCAGGTACTCTTTCTAAGCGTTTGATTACCTGAGACGAAAGGGCAGTGAGGAGAAGGAGAAAAACCGAGGGTAGAAGCAAGTAGGCAGGAAGGTTTTTTAGAGAAAATTTGAGAGTTTATATGGAGGCCTGAGTACCAAATCCGCTGGGAGCTTGGATCTGCATTCTCGAACAGCAACTGACCGGCCAAGCAACCTTGCGACACGCTGCCGACCACCTGGCGGCGTTTGAGTCAATACGGCCGCTTTGGAGCCAGATGGCGTAACCGTCCAGTAACGCCAGAATCGATTCGAAATGGCAGGCCAAGATGACGTCATCAATATTGAGATCACGGCTTTTCGCATAGATATAGAAAGCCTGGATCGCGCGCAGATGTGCCGCAGTAGTGTTGTAAGCGCGATGCCTGAGCTTGAGCTGAACATAGATGAACGGAACGAGTATGGGTAACGGTGCCGCATTACCAACTTGCACAAGCAGCGGTACACGCAGACCTGAAGAGAAACGGCACTGAATCAGCTTCATCGGCAACCACCTCATTAAAGGATTCGCCATGTACATGAAAGACATGGCCCTTTAAGAAAGTGGATGATAGAAGCGGGTTTGTCGAATCAAGGCCTTACGAAGCACATGAACATATCTGGCATAGCACATGATTTAACATAATATACATTATGCGTATATCTATATGGAGGCTTGGGGGTTGTGGCGGCAGATTTGCAGCCAGGCCTCGATCACTCTGCCGCAGCTCGCGTCTGGACCTCAACAATGTAATCCAGGAAAAACGGATCCTGAGTCCTTTGCTCCTATCCAGAACCCCACCGGCACTGGATCGGAAAATTTCCAGCTGCTTGACTCATACGGATACCGGCCGTTGGTGAACACGTCGCGGTATCTCTCGAAATTCGTAACGTCTGCAAAAGATCGAGCCGGCGAATACCAAACTCAAGAAGCTGCTGGCCGAGGCCCACCTGCACATCGAAGCACTGAAGGTGGGCTTTGGGTAACCCCAGGCCAAGCGTGAGACGGTCGCCAGGATGGTCAAGTAGTTTACCGACAGAGCTCTCTGTATTGATTCACGTTGGAAACTGCAGAGTCTAGTGTTGTTATTTTGTATTTAAAGTAGCGGATTTTATTTGCCTGAGCTGGTCCAACATTGCCGAAATATTCTTCCCAAGCGTTACTCTTAGTTAGTAAGTCAGGGAGCATGGTGCTTAGGTCGTTTGCCGTCCAAACTGTCTTGTAGCCTTTAATCTCGCCAGGAGCTGGACTGTTATGCTCGACATAATTAACCACCATGTATTTTTTCTCGTAGGCCATAAATACTGTATACACTGTCCCGACTGACTGCTTGAACCAAGGGATAACGACAAAGTGATGAACCTTTGGTTCCGGACTATCCGTACTAAAGTGCCAAACAGCTGTCTGCGAGTGCTCACCACGAAATAAAAGTGCCTGTTCGATTTGGTACTTCATGCTCCCATTATTTGTAATTTCATCATTTCCAACGTCATCTTGCACCTTCCCATAAACAGCGCAGCCCATTTGAACTGACACAGAAGGACAATCATTCAACTCCATGAGTGTTTTGTTATTGTTTATAGCCCTAATCAGATCTTCCCCTGTCATGTCTCTTGGCTCCTGCCCGGATATTTAACGCGTATTTGGAAATAATTAAGATCACTGTCCTTGGTGAGAATAGCTTCGATCCACCCTTTATCAAAGAGGGAGGGTCGACCATGAGAAATATCCGCCCTGCCCTCTGGTCCGCCTAGTTCAAAATGTTATCCCTTCTCCTCGCCAGGTTTTGCCTGGAGGGTTGGCGAGAAGTCGACAAAGCGCCGGGACAAGAGGGACGGCGCCGCATGTGGGCGTAGGCAAAAGCTGCGCGTTAGTGATCGCGCAGTTGGATCCGCTCGGAGAGCAGATCGACGAAGGAGACCACCTTCGGCGAAAGATAACGTCTCGTTGGGTAGAGCGCATGCACGGGGATCTCCGCCGAGCACCAGTCGACGAGCAAGGGCAGCAAGCGCTTATGGCGCAGGTCATCGGCGCAGAAGAGTTGGGGTAGCCATGCGATCCCCACGCCCGCGAGGGCGGCCTCGCGAACGATCTCCATGTCATTGACCGTCAGTCGTGGGGTAATGCGGACCTCGACACGTTTGCCCCCCGACTCCAGGGGCCAGACGTGCGGTGCGACTCCGCCGCCGAACGCGACGCATGCGTGGCTCGTCAGTTCGGCAGGCGTCTTCGGGACGCCATGGCGTTTGCAGTACTCGGGTGCCGCGACGAGCATGAACTTCGCTTTTCCGAGATTGCGCGCAACAAGGGTCGAATCGACAAGCTCTCCCGCTCGAATGGCCACATCGAAGCGTTCCTCCACGAGATCGACACGACGATCGGAGCACACCATCTCGACGGCCACGTCCGGATGACGAATCAAGTACTCGGCGACGATCGGTCCGAGCGTGCTGGACGACATGGGAGCCGCGACCCGCAGCACGCCGCGCGGCGCCCCACGCATTCCCGCCACCGCGCTCTCGGCCTCCTCGATGTCGCTCATGGCCGGGGAGACACGTTCGAAGAGCAGACGGCCCGCCTCGGTGAGGCCCAGTTTACGCGTCGTGCGCTGGATGAGCCGCTCACCGACCCGTTCCTCCAGGTCTGAGATCTTCCGGCTCACTGTGGACTTCGGCAGGTTCAAGCGTCGCGCGGCTTCACTCAGGCTCCCCGCCTGAATGACCCGTACGAAAATCAAGAGCTGGTTGAGATCGGTCGTTCTATTCATGGAACGATGTTGCCAAAAAACCATGGCTTGTGCAAAGAAATGACGAAACATATCGTGTACGTGAAGAGTCGGAAACCACCAGACAGGAAGCGAACCATGCATAAGAATGTCTACACCGCAGAAAACGCCGCGATGCTGTTGATCGATCATCAGACGGGGACGATATCTTGGACGCGATCGCACGACGTCGAGCAAGTCAAGAAGAACGCCGTGCAGCTCGCGAAGATCGCCAAGGGTGTCGGCATGCCCCTGGTACTGACCTCAAGCATGGAGGAGAACATCCAGGGCCCGCTGATTCCCGAGCTAGAGGAAGTCGCACCGGACGCCTTCGCCAAGCGGGTCAAGCGCACGGGAATCGTGAACGCGATGCACGACCCGAACTACAGCAACACGGTCAAGGCCACAGAAAGAAAGAAGGTCATCGTCGCCGGCATCACAACCGAGATCTGCGTCGTCTTTCCAGTGCTCCAGCTGCTTGACGAGGGGTATCACGTTCAGGTTGTGACGGACGCGTCTGCTTCTTTCACAAAGGCAGGGGACGCCGCCGCGCTGCGGCGTATGGAGCAGGCCGGAGCCGTGATCACGTCGACGGCACAGGTCGTGTCGGAGCTGGCCATCGATTGGACTACCCCGCGAGGAAAGGCGCTCGCCGAGTTGCTCGGCCTCGGGCTGGTGTGACAACACTTTCGGCCCCGGACACCAGGGACGACGAGCAACCCACTCAGCCGCCGAGATGTGCTTCGTCTCGGCGGCACCGCACTGGCCGAAGCCTGCAAAGAGCCCCTACAAGCAAGAACGAACACCATGACGACAAGCGTCAAGCCCCCCCTGCTCTACCCAGACACAATCAGCGCCCGCGCGATATCGCTCACCGCACGCATAGGGTGAGCAACGGCCCGATTACGCACCTCGTGAGTCCCTCTGAGCTGGGTGGGCTCGTCAAGCTATTCGTATTCCTTGACCTCTTCGATAAAACAGTCGAGTTCCATACCATGACTTTCAGAACCATCGTTGTTCTAGGTGCCACTGGGCAACAGGGCGGTGCCGTGATCCGCTCATTATGGATGGAAAGTCATTGGCGCATTCGCGCGCTTTCGAGAAAGCCGAGCTCCAATGTGGCGCAGCAATTGGCCGCGAACGGCATCGAGGTCGTTGCGGCCGACATGGACGACTATGCCTCACTGCGAAGCGCCTTTGCCGGCGCCCATGGGGTTTTTTCCGTTCAAGGTTCAGAACAAGGCACGGAGCTCGAAACTCGCCGGGGCATTGCCGTGGCGGATGCTGCGCTAGCCGCAGGGGTAGAACACTTCATCTATGCATCGGTGGGAGGAGCCGATCGGCGCTCGGGCGTAGCACATTTTGAAAGCAAGTGGCTTATCGAGGAACACATCCGCAGCATTGGCCTACCAGCCAGCATCGTTCGTCCCGTGTTCTTCATGGACAACTTTAGTAAGCCTGTACCTCGAACCATGCTATTGGCGCTGTTGTCCAGCTACGTGCCCAAGACAAAGCCACTCCAAATGATTGCAACGGCCGACATTGGCAATTGGGTTGCGCAGGCATTCACCCATCCGGGTGAGTTTCTTGGCAAGTCCGAGGAAATCGCCGGCGTCGAGCTGACCCGCGCGCAGATCGTCGCCGTCCTCAAAGGCCACGGCTGGTCGGCCGGGCTACCCTTCCCACTGCCCAGGTTGCTATTACGTTCATTGCCCCATGACGTTCGGAAGATGTTTGAGTGGTTTGGGGAAGCCGGCTACCTCGCCAACATACCGGCGCTGCTGGCGCGCCAGCCCGACATGCGTACCTTCGACAAATGGCTCGTTGAACAACGTGGTAGGCCGTCGGGCACATAACCATCTGGCGTTGTTCGACCTGCGACTGCTGACCCCGTCGGCGCGCCTCCTGTGCATGTTGTTCGCGACTGACTTCCTGTAGAGCGACTCGCGAGGGCGTCGTAGTCGCAAGCCCGGATCGACATCAAAGTGGCGCCCATCATTTTCGTAGTGATGGACGCCACTTTCGAGTCTGGGTCATGAATGTTTCTGCTCTTCTTTCTGAATCACGCCCCGGCCTCAGATCGACCTGAGCGCGTAGCTATACTTGCCCTCAGCGCGAAGTTGATGCCCTATACGGCGGATCTCGGCCTCGCCCCGTCGCAGCGCCTCGACGCTGGTATGCACGGAGTAGTGGCCGAGCACGAGTTCGTGAGGGTGCTGCTTGGCCGAGCCGAGCACGAACTGTGTGTCACCCTCCGCGACTAGTTCGATGGCCGTCTCGCCGCGCTCGAAGATCGCGACCTCTCCACGTGTGATGCGAGATGACGCATGCAGCGCACCATCCATCAACGATACCCAGGCGACGTCATGCCCCAATGGCGGGAGGAACGTCCAACGTTCGCCGTCTTTCAGCGTGACCAGGAGGTACGTCATTGGCGGCGCAACGATGGGGCTCGAAAGACCGTTATACGAGCCGAGGATCACCCGCACCGGGCCAACGTGGGGCACATCTTCGGGCATCACGTAGTGGCTCATGCTGGGCGCATTTTCAAGATCGGGTGGGAGCGCCACCCAGAGCTGGAAGCCTCTCGCGGGCGCCGAGTCCACGGTACCGGTATGCCAAACACCGCCCCCTGCCTGCATCCATTCCACGCCGCCGGTGGGCAGCACGCCCACGCTGCCCGTCGTCTCGGCGTATTGGACCGAGCCATCAAGAAGGACGGTTACCGTGGCAATACCTGAGTGCGGGTGCCAGCCAAGTTCAAGAGACGGGGCTTGACCACCCTCAAAATCGAAGAGGTCGAGGAATACGAACGGCTTGATGAGCCCCCCCAAGTCAGAGGGGCTCACGAGCCGCGTAATCGGGCCGCTGCTTGTCCCGCGCGTCCGGTGAACGATGTCGCGTGGAGGCTGATTGTGCCCGAGGTGGAGCTGGGTGTTTTCTCGTTCTGTCGTGCTTGTCGTCATGGTATTCGTCCTTTCCACGTCATCAGGATGGGGGCGTGGTGTTTCAGATCGGTTTCCTGCGCCCAAACCCCGCCTTCCATCAGCAACGACGCGGTAGCGATGTCGGAATGGAAGTGCCAAAGAAAGCCGTGTTGCCGCGGACTAAGGGTTTGGCTAGCTGGCCAAGTTGCGTTGGGATGTCATCTTGCTGCGATCCACCATTCTCCACCGGTGGATCAGGCCGGCATGTTGACCTTGGCCCAATCAACAAAACTGGTGAGTTGCCCACCGACAAGCGCATCCGCGCGCGCCCTCTTGGTGTCCACGTCAGGGCCGAAGTAGCTGTAGCCCTCGAAGTAGCTCATCATTTCGCGGACCTCTTCCGCGCCGGGATAGAACGTATCGTAGACCTCGCCAGGCACCTGGTTCACCACCACGTTGTGGCCCTGTGCGTTCAGAATATCTGCGAACTCCTGCCAGCTGTAAGCGTCGGAGCAGAGCGACAGGATTTGCCCCTGACCAGCTTTCTCCGGCTGCTCAAAGACCTGCCGGACCAATTTTCCCAGCTCCAGAATGTCGCCGGCATGAACGTTTTTGTTGGCGATATCCATCGGAATCGCCCAGGCCTTTTGGTCCCCTTTTCCGGTGGGTTGCGGCGCCATCTGGGCAAGAAAATTCTGAAAGAAGAACGGCGCTTCGACAAAGCTGTAGTAGGGAAAGCCCGCGTCAGCGATCACAACGTTGGCCAGAGCTTTGTTGGTGAAATGCGAAACCTCATACCTACCGCCTGAAATTTCGAGAGCGTTGGGCAGCGTCGACCAAACAACATGAGAAATACCGGCGGATTTTGCGGCGTTGACCACATTCCTGACCTGGTCGTACTCGCTCGCCCCGGTTGCAGGGTCCCAGAAATTGGTGACCAGGAACACGCCATAAGCCCCGTTGAGCGCCGATGCCAACGTATCCGCTGCGTTCAGATCTGCGGCAACCACCTCGACCCCACGAGCGGCGAGCTCCTTGGCCTGGTCCGAGCTGGCATCGCGACTGATTGCCCGGACAACGTAGCCACCCTGGTCGAGCAGCGCGTTCACCACCCCCTGCCCCTGCCGACCCGTTGCGCCAAACACAACAATGGTTTTATCCGACATGATTATTCTCCTGCATTTTCTGCTGATTGCTATTGATACTAAGGAGGCAAGGAGCACCGCTCCGTGTGAGCGACGTCCTCGGCGGTCGTCATACGCTCGGTCGCGGCGTAGGAAGTAAAGCGCTCATGTAGTCGCGCATCGGCGGGATCATCAGTGTTGCGGAATATCCGCCATGACAGTTTCTCCTTCTCTTTCGGTTTGTGGTGTCTTCTGACATCCAAAAGATAAGTCTCGGTCTGTTTTTGCACAAGCTATGGAAAATTGGTATCACTGTTCCATGAGCGGAACGAATGATTTCGACCTGCTCTTGTCCTGGCATGGATAAGTCAGGCGGAGAGCCTGGGTGAAGCGGCACGACATCTGAACCTGCCGAAGTCCACAGTGAGTTGGAGGATCTCTGACCTGGAGGAACGGATCGGTGTGCTTCGATCGTCGTGTCGATCTCGTGGAGGAGCGTTTCGACGTGGCCATTCGAGCGGGAGCTCTCGTTGATTCGCCCCAATCTCAAACAAGCCGAAAGACCCGCTTAGGGGGCTCGGTGTCAGGAAGACACCTTGGCTGGATGCATAGAGTCGCCGGGCTGTATCGCGCGCGGTTTGGCCACTGCTCTGAGCAACTGGACACGATTATTGCTCAACTCCAACTGAGCCTTGAGGATCCGAGTGAACTGCCTCCCAGCGAACCACCGCCTCAAACCATGACGAAAGCCGACACTTTCAGCGAGACCGTTAACAACAGGCTCGTCAAACTCGAACTCTTGGGCAGCTCTCTCCGCAGAAAAAATCCAGGCTTTTACCAGCTTGTCAATAGTGCCGTTGAGCGACTGTGCGGGAGGCAGCACGGTAGTAGGCTTTCATGGCGTCACACTACGCGAGTGCCCGATCTGTTCAGATTATTGATAAAGGCAGGTCAGGCCGATGTATAAGCCGCATGTCAGATAACTGAAAGGATTCGAACATGAAAAAGTCCATAACTGCTCTGGCCGTATCCGCGACACTCGCTTTCACCGCAGCTGTCGCGAACGCTTCCGTGCATCCGACCACCATCAAGGCTCCCCAGACCGTCAATCAGGTGACAGCTTCTATTGACACTCCTTTCGGAACCCAGAAAAAAGCTGGCGAAATCCAGATGGCCAGCCTGGCCAGAAGTTGCTCTGATGGTCGATATTCCTGGTGGGAATACAGCGGTTGGGAAATCGTCGGCTGTCTTGTAAGCGGCCAGTGGTAATTATTCAGACGGGCCTGGTGCGTGACTTGCGTGGTGAGCGCGCACCAGAGCCTGTTGAGTGCCAGTCAGCACGCAAACAACTCCATAACCAGATCGTCTCCCAGGCTTGAAGCGCCGTCGATCTAGCCGCTCGTAGCCAATAGCCAACGCCTTACATCTCACACAGCCAAATACGCACAGACTTTTTACTGATGTTTGATAGCTTAAGGCCATCCAGCAGCATGCCCCCATAAGCAGAGCTGCTGCAGACAAGACACGGAGGTCTGGCAGTCATCATTCATCGAAGGCTGCTGCTATCAGGGACAAGGTTCCGAAGACGGCGACCATCACCTCATCCTCCATGACCAAGGGTTCGCGCTCGCCACTTGATGGCTTGCAGTGCGCGACTTGTGCAGTAGGTGCCGGTGTTCTCCCAAATACCCTGTTTCACGATGAGCAGGCGTTTGGGAAAACCACTCGGCACAATGGATTCCGGAAACCATTCAATAAACGGGGCGGACTCCGAAAAGCCAGACGAGTAGGAACTTATATATGGAGATATATCGTATGTCGGCTCAAGAAAACTTTGTTGGCGGATGGACTCCTTATCACGAACTGACTCCAAAGGATCGGGAAGTATTCAAAGAGGCCCTGGCCGGGTTCGTGGGTGTGAACTACACCCCTGAAAAAGTTTCGACCCAGGTCGTCAACGGCACGAACTATCGTTATCTGTCGAAAGCAACGGTGCCTGGCTCCTCGGACAGCTGGCAAGCGGTAGTGGAAATCTACGCGCCTATCAAAGGCAAGCCGCACATCACCCAGATCCACCGGATCTAAGCAGG
>NZ_JACNAC010000093.1:0-14704 GCF_017349775.1 Pseudomonas sp. GW460-12-10-14-TSB1 | reverse complement strand
CGGTGCCGGCCAGCTCGGTTCAAAGGCGCCGGCGCCAAGCCCGGCCCAGGTCCAGGCCCAGGTGGCGCGTCTGCTGCCGGCCAAGGTCGCCGATCGCCAGGGCTGGGCCCGGGATATCCAGGTGGCCTTTACCGCCCAGGGCATCGAGCCGAGCAAGAGCAACCTCTGCGCGGTGCTGGCGGTGGCCGAGCAGGAGTCGACCTACCAGGTCGACCCGCCTGTGCCTGGGCTGGGCAAGATCGCCCGCAGCGAAATCGACCGCCGCGCGGCCAAGGTGCATGTGCCGTCGATGCTGGTCAGCGCGGCGTTACAGGTGAGTTCGCCGAACGGCAAGTCCTACAGCGATCGGCTGGCTGGGGCACGCACGGAGAAGGAGCTGAGCACGATCTTCGACGACTTCATCGGCAGTGTGCCCATGGGCAAGACCCTGTTCGGCGGTTTCAACCCGGTGCACACCGGTGGGCCGATGCAGGTCAGCATCGACTTCGCCGAGCAGCAGGCGCGCAATTACCCCTACAGCGTGGACGGCTCGATCCGACGCGAGGTGTTCAGCCGGCGTGGCGGCATGTACTTCGGCATCGCCCACTTGCTCGGTTACCCGGTGAATTACCCGCAGCCGCTGTACCGCTTCGCCGACTTCAACGCCGGCTGGTACGCCAGCCGCAATGCCGCGTTCCAGAACGCCCTGAGCGTGGCCTCGGGGATTTCCCTGGCGCTGGACGGCGACCTGATCCGCTACGACTCGATCATGCCCGGCAACACCGAGCTGGCGGCGCGCGCCCTGGGCAAATCCCTGGACATGCGCAACCCGACCATTCGCAACCAGCTGGAGAAGGGCAACAGTCTCGAATTCGAGGACACCAAGCTGTACAAACGGGTATTCGCCTTGGCCGAGCAGGCCCAGGGCAAGGCCTTGCCGCGGCAGATCCTGCCGGGTATCCAGCTGGAGAGCCCGAAGATCACCCGCAAACTGACCACCGCCTGGTTCGCCAAACGGGTGGATGAGCGTTATCAGCGGTGCATGGCGAGGTGAGTAGGGCGGCGAGTCGGGTGATGGCGAGCGATTGGAGAATCCCGACGCCCTGAAATGAAAAAAGCCCGGCTGGTAAGGCCGGGCTTTTTTTCGAGTACTGCGGACCAAGCAATCATACGGTGCGGCGCTCGATCAGACGGTCGGAACCACCATCGGCTACGCGGCGTTCGATCAGACGATCGGAACCACCTTCGGCTACACGGCGTTCGATCAGACGATCGGAACCACCTTCGGCTACACGGCGTTCGATCAGACGATCAGAGCCACCTTCGGCTACACGGCGTTCGATCAGGCGATCGGAACCGCCTTCAGCTACGCGACGTTCGATCAGACGATCGGAACCACCTTCAGCTACGCGACGTTCGATCAGACGATCGGAACCACCTTCAGCAACGCGACGTTCGATCAAGCGATCGGCGCCACCTTCGGCGACACGTTTTTCAATCAGGCGATCCGAGCCGCCTTCGGCAACCACCGGGTAGGCCGAGGACGCGGCAAAAGCGTTTGCTGCAAGAACCGAGAAAGCGATGCTGAGAAGAATTTGGCGTTTCATGGTGGTGTGCTCCGGGGTGTTGTTTGGTTGGTATGGAGCAGATGTTACGCGGCGGATTTTTTTTGAGAATTTCATTGGGTCGATGGTGACCATCGACGCCAGTGATAGCGGCGGGATGCCCTGAAATAGAGCCCTGCGTTGAGTTTTTCGGGGGTGGGCGCGGCGCGGATCGCGAGCGAAATCGCTTCTACAGGGGGGCTGCGGCGTCCTCGATTGCCCATGTTTCATGTCTTGCGCACTACCTGCAGGAGCGAGCTTGCTCGCGATAAAAATCCCAGGCACCAGCCGTTGCCAAACGCCACCATCAAAAAGCCCGGCACATCAGGCCGGGCTTTTTATCGGGTTGCGCTCTATCGACTCAACGACGGCGCACGAACCGGCGCCACAGCCAGACCCAGATCATCACCAGCGGGAAGGCCAGGATCAGGAACGGCAGCACGTAGCTGCCTTTCTCCAGGGCTTCGGCGGTGCCGTAGGCGAGGTTGTCCAGCAGGTTGTCGAAGGCCTGTTGCAGGGTCGAGCCGCGCTGGCTGCTGTCGGTGGGCACGAAGTTCAGGGTCAGGCGGTTGGTGTCGAGCCGCCGCTGGTGCCCGGCGGCGGCCTGGGCCAGGGCCTGCAGGTCGTTCTCGATGCTCGCCTGTTCCTTGCTCAGGGCGATCAGGTCGCTGACGGTGATGTCCTTGCGCGCCGCCAGTTGGTCGAGGCGTTGCTGCTGGGCCTTGAGCCGCTCCTGCTGGCGCTGCACATCGGCCACGGCGTCGGCCAGGTCTTCGGCGCTGGTGATGCGCTCGCCGATTTCAGCGCCCTGGGCGGCCAGCGCCACTATCGGTTCGACACCGTCGGGCACGATGCGCAGGACCACCTGGGCGTGATACTGGCCTTGTTGCAGGCGCAGGATATTGCAGGCGCCGAACTTGGCGTTTTCGCAGGCTTCGCGGGTGGCGGCCAGGCGCGGCGCGATCTGCGCCGAGGGCAGCGACAGGCTCAGTTCATGTTCGTAGGCCAGTTGCGCGCCGGCCTTGCCCTGGGCACCGCCGACCGCGACTGAGGACGAGTGATCGCTGGGGGAACAGGCAGCCAGCAGGGTGCTGAGCAGCACCACGGCGAGGCTGCGCAGCGGAGTAGGGGTGTCGTCCTGAGGGTGCATGGTCGCTCCTTGAAATAAATGATCGTGCCCGGGGCTGGCCGGACGGCTGCGTATCTTATCGTCGATTGCCCCATGAGGGGCGAGGATGTGGTGTCGCCGTGGCTTATCGCCAGGGATTTGCCGGATGGATACGGCTGGGCGCGGGTGCCGCATCGGGGTACACCTCGGGGATCGATGACCCGCGCCCCCTGTCATCGCCATCGCCATCGGCAACGGAGACCCGCCATGAGCACGCCCGAGTTACCCGAAGGTTATGCCCCCTTGTCCCGCAGCAGCCCGCTGCTGGAGCTGATCGGCCCGGTGTATTGCCGTGGCAGCGGCCTGCAGCTGGAGATCGGCCTGCGCGCCGACAGCCGTCACGCCAACGGGCGTGGCACCGTGCACGGTGGCATCCTCGCCACCCTGGCCGATATCGGCATGGGCTACGCCATGGCCTTTGCCAGCGACCCACCGCTGCCGCTGATCACCGCCAGCATGCACCTGGACTACCTCGGCGCGGTGCAGGTCGGCGAATGGATCGACGTGCGCCTGGAGCATTCCAAGCGCGGCCGGCAGATGGCCTTTGCCACCGTCACCCTGCAGGTCGGCGAGCGGGTGGTGGCCAGGGCCAATGCGGTGTTCGCGGTGCCGGCGCAGGGTGCTTGAGAGCAGGTGTTGCGACGGCGCGGCTCAGCCTGCTGCTTCGACAATCTGCTTCCACTCCAGGCCGAAGCGCGCCAGGTATTTGCGCAGGCGGTCGGCGTCATTCGGCTGGGCCTTGGTCTGGCGGGACACGCCAAACAGCTTGCGTCCGGCATCGGACAGGCTGTCGGCCTGGCGACAGACCTCGATCACCGCCTGCAATTGCAGGCGGTCGAACAGGTCGAGTTCGGCCGTGTCGCCCAGCAGGCTGGCCAAGGGATCCTGCTCCTGGCTCAAGCCCCAGGCATAACGGAGCCGCTCGATTTCTTCCTCGGCCTGGGCTTCGTCGATGCGCCCGCTGTCGGCCAGGGTGGCCATGCGGGTGATGGACGCCGACAGCTCGCGGAAGTTGCCCAGCCACGCCGCCTCGCTGGAGCTGGCAAAGGCCAGGTAGCGCCGCCGCGCCTCGAGGTTGAAGCGCACCAGGCGCCCTTGTTCCCGGGCGTGGCGTTCCAGTTCGAAATCGATGTTCGGCTCGATGTCCTCGCGCCGCCCGGCGAGCCCCGGCAGGTTGAAGGTCCAGAGGTTGATCCGCGCATACAGGTCCTCGCGGAACAGGCCCTGGGCCACCCGGCCGCGCAGGTCGCGGTGGGTGCCGGCGATGATCAGGAAGTCACTGTCCACTTCCTTGTCCGAGCCCATGGGGAAGAAGCGTTTTTCCTCGATAGCCTTGAGCAGCATCGCCTGTTCGTCGAGCCCCAGTTCGCCGATCTCGTCGAGAAACAGCATGCCGCCATCCGCCGCCCGCAACAGGCCATCGCGGGCGTTCTGGGCGCCGGTGAAGGCGCCCTTGATATGCCCGAACAGGGCCGACATGGCGCCGTCGCCGCGCAGGGTGGCGCAGTTGACCTCGACAAAACGTCCCTGGACCTGATGTCGGCCGCGCTTGAGTTCATAGATGCGCCGGGCCAGGAACGACTTGCCGGCACCGGTGGGGCCGATCAGCAGCATCGGTGCCCTGGAGCGCAGGGCCACCCGCTCGATCTGTTCGATGGAGCGGTTGAACGCGGCGTTGCGGGTGGCGATCCCCGACTTGAGGAAGGCCAGGCCCTCCAGACGCTTGCCGGCGAAGCGCGAGGCGATGCGGTCGTAGCGCGACAGGTCGAGGTCGATCAGGGCGTGGGTGCCGGTGGCGTGCTGCTCCGGGTCGCGGCGCCGCGCCGGGGAGGTCTGGATCAGCCGTGCCGGCAGGTAGCGCGCCTCGGTCAGCAGGAACCAGCAGATCTGTGCCACGTGGGTCCCGGTGGTGATGTGCACCAGGTAGTCCTCGCGCTCGGTGTCGAAGGGGTAGGCGCTGGTGAAGTCGTGCAGGGCGCCGTACACCTCCTCGAAGTCCCAGGGGTTCTTCAGGCCCATGGGGTGCAGGCGCACCTCGGTCTGCGGCGATACCTGGCGAATGTCGTTGGCCACCCGCTCGGCCAGGCTGACGTCCCGAGCGTCCAGGCCGTGGATCAGCTCCAGGCGATTGATCAGCACGTCCTGCTGCTGGCACAGGCCGACGCTGGGGCGCCAGTGGCTCCAGCGGTTAGCGCCCTTGCCGACGCGATCGAGGGTGGAACCGACAAAACCTATGGCGACCGTGGGCTTGCCCAACATGTTTATACCTGAAGATAAAAAGCGATAAACAAAGATATAAAATTATCGGCGGCTTTGTCTCGAAGACTCGCAAAGGAAAAATGATTTAAAAATAAAATAGTTATAAATCAATTAGTTAAAAAATAATTCGCAGGAAAGAATAAAACTGGCACAGCGGCTGCAATCTCTCTGGCAACGAACAAGACAACAGAGCGAGACGCCAAGATGGCCAACTTCCAGCTGTTCAACACCCAACAGGCAAAAGCGCCGGCGAGCGACACCCTGAACGCTGCCCAGGCCCCGGCCTATGCCTACAACGCCAAGCACCGCCTGGCCCAACTGGCGGTGACCGGTTGCCTGAACTCGACCTTCTACACCTCGCCTGAAGGTCAGCTGGAAGCGGTGCTGCAGCTGGTGAGCGAAGTCGACAGCCGTTTCGTCGTCCAGGCCGCGCGTTACGCTCGGCAACAGGGTCATATGAAAGACATGCCGGCCTTGCTGCTGGCGGCGCTGACCGCGCAACGCTCGGCCCTGGTGCCGGAGCTGTTTGCCCAGGTGGTGGACAACGGCAAGATGCTGCGCAACTTCGTGCAGATCCTGCGCAGCGGGGCGACCGGGCGTAAATCCCTGGGTTCGCAGCCCAAGCGCCTGGTGCAGAACTGGTTGAACAGCGCCACCGAACGCCAACTGTTGCAGGCTGCGGTGGGCAACCAGCCGTCGCTGGCGGACGTGGTCAAGATGGTTCACCCCAAGCCAAGCGAGGCCTGGCGCGCAGCCTTCTTCGCCTGGTTGATCGGCAAGCCGGTGGATGCGCAGGCGCTGCCCGAGCTGACCCGCGCCTTGCTGGCCTTTCGCAGCGGTGCGACCAGGGCTGTGCCGCAGGTGCCGTTCCAGTTGCTCGGCAACGAAACCCTGAGCCGCGAGCAATGGGCCGAACAGGCGCACAATATGGGCTGGCAGGGGCTGCGCATGAACCTCAACACCCTGGCCCGCCATGGTGCGTTCCAGGTGCCGGGTTGCACCGAATATGTGGCGGCGCGGCTGGTGGATGCCGCCGAAGTGGCCAAGGCCCGGGTCTACCCGTACCAGTTGCTGGCGGCCTACCGCATGGCCGGGGACGAGGTGCCGCAGCCGGTGCGCGAGGCGTTGCAGGATGCCCTGGAGCTGTCGCTGGCCAACGTGCCGGCGCTGCAAGGCGCGGTGGTGGTGTGCCCGGATGTCTCGGGGTCGATGCACAGCCCGGTCACCGGTTATCGCCAGGGCGCCACCACGGCGGTGCGTTGCATCGATGTGGCGGCACTGGTGGCGGCAGCGGTGTTGCGCAAGCAGCCGGCGGCGCGGGTCATGCCGTTCGAGGTGGGGGTGGTGGATATCCGCCTCAACCCGCGGGACAGCGTGATGAGCAATGCGCAGAAACTGGCGGCCATCGGCGGTGGCGGAACCAACTGCTCGGCGCCCCTGGCACAGTTGGCCAACGCCAAGTGCAAGGTGGACACCCTGATCCTGGTCTCGGACAACGAGTCGTGGATCGATGCGCGGCGCCATGGGGCGACTGAAACCCTGCGCCAGTGGGAGCGGATCAAGGCCATCAACCCGCAGGCGCGGCTGGTGTGCATCGATATGCAACCCGGGGCCACCACCCAGGCGCCGGACCGCGAGGACATCCTCAACGTCGGCGGCTTCAGTGACGCGGTGTTCGATGTGGTCCAGCAGTTCACCGCGGGCAACTACGGTGCGCAGCACTGGGTCGAGGCGATCGAGGCGATGGCGCCCTGATCGGCAAGACATGAGATAAACCGTGTGCCGCTCACCCGGCGCACGCCGAAGAATTTTTATTCATCGGCCCCGAATGCCGCTGTGACTACATCCAAAGACGTCTCAGCAAATCTTGTCAGGGCCTGTGAAGGCACGAATGCCAGTGGCTGTACATCATGGTTATGCCGGTTCGATTCCGGCGATCAGTCACTTCCTTTGTCGTGCCACCTTTTTTGCAGTTTCAGCGACGAATGCTGATGGAACTACATCCCAGACTCGTGATGCGGGTTCGAGTCCCGCCGGTGCCTGAAAAGACGCCGTAGTTCAAAGGTCAGAACACGAGTGCACTGTTTCATCGACCCTTGTCGTCGCAGGTTTTTCTCCCGCCCGAGCGGGATGGCAGCGAATGCCACAGGTACTACAAGGTGTCGCGGGTTCGAGCCCCGCCAGCCGCAAGGCTGTAGCTCAGTCGGTAGAGCGAATGTGCCTGTTCTCTTGTCGCTGCCCGCAGGCCCGGCCTGCACCGATTGACCCGGCGAATGCCGGTGGAACTACAGGACAGCGTGGTCGCGGGTTCGATTCCCGCCAACCGCAAGGGGCTAGCTCAGTGGCAGAGCGCGCTGCATGTTTCACCTTCACTGGTCGCCGTTTATGCCGGACCACCGGCCACCGAACAAGGTCGGATTTTCGACCACAGAAAAAAGAGTCAGGAACATGGAACACAAGACCTACCAACTGCTGGAAGTCGCCAACGGCAAGCCGATCAAGATGTGGACCCAGGGCGTGCCCGTGGAAAACGAAGCCCGCCAGCAACTGATGAACACCGCGAAGATGCCGTTCATCTTCAAGCACCTGGCGGTGATGCCGGATGTGCACCTGGGCAAGGGCTCGACCATCGGCAGCGTGATCCCCACCCTGGGTGCGATCATCCCGGCGGCGGTCGGGGTGGATATAGGTTGCGGCATGATCGCCGCCCGCACCTCGCTGACCGCTGCCGACCTGCCGGATAACCTGCACGGTCTGCGCAGCGCCATCGAACAGGCGGTGCCCCACGGCCGTACTTCGCCGCGCAGCGGTCGCGACAAGGGCGCCTGGGGCGACGTGCCGCGCCAGGCCGACCACGCCTGGGCGACCTTGCAGCCACGCTTCAAGGCGATCACCGACAAGTACCCGGCGCTGGCCAACAGCAACAACCGCCAGCACCTGGGCACCCTCGGCGGCGGCAACCACTTCATCGAGGTCTGCCTGGATGAGGCTAACCGGGTCTGGTTCATGCTCCACAGTGGTTCCCGTGGCGTGGGTAACGCCATCGGCAACCTGTTCATTCACCTGGCCCAGGCGGACATGCGCCAGCACATCGCCAACCTGCCGGACCGCGACCTGGCCTACTTCGAGGAAGGCAGCCGGCACTTCGACGATTACGTCGAGGCCGTGGCCTGGGCCCAGGACTTCGCCCGGCACAACCGTGAACTGATGATGCAACTGGTGATCCAGGCCACCCGCCAGGTGATCCGCAAACCTTTCGAGGTGGCACTGGAGGCCGTGAACTGCCACCACAACTACGTGCAGAAGGAGCGCCACTTCGGTGAAGAGGTGCTGGTGACCCGCAAGGGCGCGGTGTCGGCGAAGAAGGGCGAGCTGGGGATCATTCCGGGATCGATGGGCGCCAAGAGCTTCATCGTTCGCGGGTTGGGCAACGAGGAGGCGTTCTGCTCCTGCAGCCACGGGGCCGGGCGCACCATGAGCCGCACCAAGGCCAAGAACACCTTCACCCTGGCCGACCAGATCCGCGCCACTGCCCATGTGGAGTGCCGCAAGGACACCGCGGTGATCGATGAAATTCCGATGGCCTATAAGGACATCGACCAAGTCATGCACGCCCAGCGCGAGCTGGTGGAAGTGCTGCACACCCTGCGTCAGGTGGTGTGCGTCAAGGGGTAGAACAATGGACGACATGGACGCATTGATAGCGGCCCCGCCCAGTTGGCATGACCAGCTGAGCGACTACGAAGCCCGCCGGGTGCGGGAGGTGATGGATACCCTGGACAGGCACAGCGCCTGGCTGGAACTGAGCCGCTTCGGCAACGGGTTCGTGCGTCAGGCCGCGGTACGCGGCCTGGCCGCACAGCCTTCGGCAGAGGCCCTGGCCGCCTTGCTGGAGCGCCTCAACGATTGGGTGCCCCAGGTTCGCCAGGAGGCGGCCGCGGCAGTCGAGGCGTATTGGGCGCCGGAGCACGCCGGGCTGCTGTTGCAGACCCTGGCACCGTTGCTGGCCCTTACCAGCAAGCAGCGGGCCGACCACGGCGCGACCCTGGAGCGGGCCACTGCGGTGTTGCAACTGGCCCAGGTGCGTGACGAAGTGCAAGGGGCCTTTGGCGATTGCCGGGGCAAGGCCGCGCGCTTTGTCTTCGAGCTGTTGCTCAAGGGTGTCGAGGACCGGCCGGCGCTGCTGGCCATGGCGTTGCGCCACCCCGAGGTCAGCGTGCGGCAGATGGCGGTGGATGCCTGCGCCGAACTGCCCGACGAGCAGGCGGTGCCTTTGCTGGAAGAGGTGATGCGCCGTTGCGGCGCCAGTGTGCGGGTCAAGGCCCTGCGGCTGTTGCTGCCGTTGCTGGCCGACCCGGGCGCGCATCTGCGCCAGGCCTTGCTGGACCCTTCGGTGGCCCTGCGTTGCCTGGCCCGCTGGGCGGCGCCGCGCCACCGGCTCGACCCGCGGGAGGTATTGCTGGCCCGGCTGCTCGAGCCGGCACCGCTGAACAAGCGCGAGTGGCTGGGCCTGCTGGGGCTGGCCAAGGAACTGCAGGAGCCACAGGCCGACGCCATGCTGCAACAGGCCCTGGCCTCCAAGGCGCTGACCGTGCGCCTGCTGGCCCTGCAAGCCCTTGGCGAGCGTGGCCTGGCCCAGCAACTGGCGGCCCTGGACGATCCGTCGGACAAGGTCTTCGACTGCGCCCTCGGCCTGTTGCGCGAGCAGCCCTGGGCGGCGTTCGAGGAGACTCTGGAGCAGCGTCTGGACCAGCATTGGCATGGGCTGCCGAAGGCGCGGCGCTGGGCCTTGCTGGGGCTCAAGCCGGGCTGGCGCCAGTTGGAGTACCTGCTGCATCGCCTGGATCAGGCGGGCAGCGAGGCGGCTTATTGGCGCGAGGCCCTGGCCCGTTGGTGCGATGCCCGCTACGCGATGTTCGACCCGGTGACCCCCAAGCCACTACGAGAAGCACTGGCGCAACGGTTACAGGCAATGGAGGAGGCCGGCGACGTGCCTCGGGGATCGGTCAAGCGCCTGTTGTGAATGAAGAGGGCGATCAGGCCAGTGCGAGAAGCGGCTGGCGATCGCCGATTGAACAGGACAAGGAACCATGGAACTTCATGAGCGTCACCCGCTGAGCAGCGCCATGCGCGAACGGGTACTGGATGAGCTGGCGCGGATCGAGCGCGAGCGTAATGTGCGGGTGCTGTATGCCTGCGAATCGGGCAGTCGGGCCTGGGGTTTTGCCTCCACCGACAGCGATTACGATGTGCGTTTCGTCTATGTGGAGAAGCCCGAGTGGTTCATCCAGGTGGACGCCGGGCGGGACGTGATCGAGCGGCCGCTGGATGACGAGCTGGACATCAGCGGCTGGGAACTGCGCAAGACCCTGGGGTTGCTGCGCAAGTCCAACCCGACCCTGCTGGAGTGGCTGGATTCGCCCCTGGTGTATCGCAGCGAGCCGGCGGCAACCGCACGCCTGCGCGAGCTGGCGGAGGCCTTCTACAGCCCGCCGGCGGCGCGCAATCATTACCTGTCGATGGCCAGGAAGAACTTTCGCGGTTACCTGCAAGGCGACAGCGTGCGGTTCAAGAAGTACTTCTACGTGCTCCGGCCGTTGCTGGCGGTGCGCTGGATCGATCAGGGGCGCGGCCGGCCGCCGATGACCTTCGCCGACCTGCTGAGCACCGTCGATTACCGGCCACTGCTGGACGAAGTGGATGAGTTGCTGGCCTTGAAACGCAGCGCCGACGAGGCCGCTTACGGGCCGAGGCGCCCGGCGCTGCACGCCTTTATCGCCGCTGAACTGGAACGCCCGGTACCCAAGCTGGCGCGCACCCATCAAGACAACGCTTTGCTGGACGACTACTTGCGAGACACTGTCCGGCGTTATGCCTGAGGAATGTAATGAAACAGGATGTCATCGAACTGGACGGCGCCATCGGCGGCGGCCAGGTCCTGCGCAGTGCCCTGAGCCTGTCGATGCTCACCGGCAAGACCCTGCGCATCCACAACATACGGGTCCGGCGCAGTCGCCCGGGGCTGCTGCGCCAGCACCTGACCGCGGTGCTGGCGGCGGCGCAGGTCTGCGCGGCCAGAGTCTTGGGCGCCGAGCTGGGCTCCCGGGAGCTGACCTTCGAGCCGGGGCCGATTCGCGGCGGCGACTACCGCTTCGCCATCGGCACCGCCGGCAGCTGCACCTTGGTGTTGCAGACCCTGCTGCCAGCCCTGTTGCAGGCTCTGGAGCCCAGCCGCGTGAGCATCAGCGGCGGCACCCACAACCCGCTGGCGCCACCGGTGGATTTCCTCCAGCAGGCCTGGCTGCCGCAACTGCGGCGCATGGGCGGGCAGGTGGAGTTGCAGCTGCTGCGCCATGGCTTCGTTCCCGCCGGCGGCGGCGAGCTGGAAGCTTTTATCCAGCCCTCGACCCTGCAACCCCTGCACCTGGAACAGCGGGGCGAACTGCTCGGGCGTCGGGCCTGGGCCTTGAGTGCCGGCCTGCCGGAACATGTGGCGGAACGCGAATTGCGCCGGGTCGGCACTCGCCTGAAGCTGCCTCGGGAACACCTGAGCCCGGTGCGGTTGGATGAGCAATGCGGCCCGGGCAACGTGCTGTTGCTGGAGTTCGTCTGCGAACACCTGACCGAGCTGTTCAGCGGGTTTGGCCAGAGCAGCCTGCGGGCCGAAAGCGTGGCTGATCGGGCCATCGACCAGACCCGGGACTGGATGGACTCCGGTGCCGCGGTGGCCGAGCACCTGGCCGATCAACTGCTGCTGCCCATGGCCCTGGCCGGTGGCGGGAGCTTCACCACCCCGTGCATGACCGAGCACCTGCAAAGCAATATCCGGGTGATCGAGGCGTTTTTGCCGGTGCGTATCGAGTGTTCGACGAGCACTCACGCAGTGCTGCGCGTTGAGGTTCTATCTCAGCGTCATTGAACGGAATGTCTGCGCTGGCGGACTATTGAAGAGCGTATTTGATGAATTTCACTGAAGTCTTTTTGCAGAAGAAACTGCGCCTTACCGAACAGCTGTTGCAGGGGTTCGATATCGCCAATGACCTGGCGGTTTACCGGCAGAAAACCACGATCAAGGACGGGACGTCGCATAGCTATGTCGATGCAGTCCGCTATCACCCCTCATTGGTCCGCAAGTCGCTGGACAGCCATGAGCATCTTTCGATGTTCCCCGTGGTCTTCGACTACCTGGACCTGATGGTCGACCAGCAGTACGGGACGAGCGATAAGTTGTTCCATGAAAAACTGAATATTTTCCGCCGCAAGAACCGGCAGCCCGATCCGTTGCTCAGGCATATCGAGATCATGGTCTTCGATTACGCAATCACCGTCCGCAACAAGCTTGTCCATCACAAGACCCGGTTTTCCTCTTGCGGCAAGTTCTTGCAGGTAAAGGCCGGAATACGTCTGGAGATCGAGCGCTTCGGGCTGCTCAACCGCTTGATCTATTTCCTGGTGCGGCGCATGCAGGCTCCCGAACCGCTGAACCTTTATCAACGGGCTCTGCTCGTAAGCGCTTATCGTGCGATATTCGGGCATCTGGATAACAAGCTGGATGGGTTGGTCGCTAGCGGCCCAGGGTTACCCTCGATGAATATCAAGCGGCCCCGTTATCTGTTCGATATGGCCCAGGAGAACATTGCCGAGGATGTGGTGATATTCGATAAGTTGGCACTCTTCCCGGACCCCACTGGTTATCCCGACCACCAAGCCTTCCTCAAGGCGCATCCGGACCCCGAGCGCAAGATCCTGTATGGCAATTACACCTATCTTCTGAGCTACCGTGGGACTGTTCTGCGAGTGCCGGCCGAGGCGATCAATCAGCATCCGAACTATCGCCTCGCGGACTTCCAGCCTTGGAAGGAGCGAGCCACGTAAGCAACCCGTCAGACGCAAGGCCCAGTCAAGCGAGGGGATGATCATGTATCAACTTTATGGGACACAAGGCTCCGGCTCGGCCATCGTCGAGATCGCCCTGGAGTGTTGCCAGGTGCCGTACCGCATCGTCGAAGCCTCGTCCTGGACGCCGTCGCCCGGGGCCGACGAGTTGGCGCGGCTCAATCCGCTGAAACAGATCCCGACCCTGCAACTGCCGGATGGCAGCATTCTCACCGAGAGCGCGGCGATCCTGATCGAGCTGGGCTTGCGTTATCCGCGCTCGGCGCTGCTGCCCGCGGATGAGGGCGCCCGGGCGCAGGCGATTCGCGGGCTGGTGTTTATCGCCGCCAATTGCTACTCGGCGATCGGCGTGATCGATTACCCGGAGCGCTGGCTGCAGGGCGCCGATGACGCGCTGAAGGAGCGGGTGCGGGACGCGGCCCGGGAGCGCCTGCACCGCAACTGGGAGGTATTCGCCGATCAGTTCGCGACGCAGCTGTACGCCAGCGGTTCCCCCCTGGCGGCCCTGGATTTCCAGGCGGCAGTGGTGTCGCGCTGGTCCGGCACGCGCGAGCATCTGCGGCGCGAACGGCCCGAGTTCTGCACGCTGCTGGAGCGCATCGACCGCCATCCGCAGGTGGCGCAGGTGCTGGCGCGGCACTGGCCGGGCTGAGTACGGCAAGGCGCGAGGCAGCGAAAGCCGTCGATGGTTGGGCGCGAGGCTCTTATACTCGCCGGCTTTCTTTATGCCTAACACTCAAGAGGAACGCCCCTTGGCCAACGAATCGGATCAGGACTTCTACAACCGCGCCGATGCCATCATCGAACTGGCAAACACCCATATCAGCGACAGCAGTCGCGGCAAGGCCAGTGCCTCGCTGATGTACGCCAACTCGCGGTTTGCCGCCTGGGTCAGCGCCTGCGGTTGCCGCAACGCCGAAGAACTGGCAGCGGCCAAGCAGCAGGCTGTGGATTATTTTGTCGAGGAATTCCGCCTGATGATGGAAGAGAACCTCACCGACTACATCGAGAATTTCTCGCTGTACATGAACCCCAAGCAGGACTGAAACCTGCTGCTACGACCGGCTTCACGGCCCAGCCCGTGGAGCGGTCCGGCACTCGTTTGCTGGCTCTTCGGAGCCTTGCTGATCCGTGGTTTTTTATAGCCCCGGGTTGTCTGCATTTCGCCGTGCATAGCGCTTTGATCTGAGGGTGACAGGGCCACGGTAACCGCTGGTCCAGTTGTCTCCCGGGCGCCCCGGGAGCCGGCAAAGGCTCGACTACACTGCGCCTGCGGCAGGCAATCCAGGGGCGTCGAATATCCCTCCGGGATGAGCACGGTCATGAGTTGCCAAGGCATTGCTGCCTCTGCGGTTACACCAGGGAACCTACCCAATCAGCAAGGAGTGCCAACCATGATCGTTCTTCCTCAACGTGTGATTGAAAACGGTACTGTCATCTCGCTACGCGGCGACTCGGGCAACTACATGTCGCGGATGGGGGCGACAGGGCTCGAACTCTCCAAGGGCGCCATCGACCAGTACTGCAAGTTCAGGGTCACCCTGATCCAGATCGGCAACGACAAGAAGCTGGCGTTGCAGGGCGACACCAACAAGTTCATGTCGCGGATGGGGGCGACGGGGCTTGAACTGTCCAAGGACAGCATCGATCAGTACTGCCAGTTCTCCTATGCCATCGACACCGCCAGCGGGCAGATTTCCCTGCGTGGCGACAACGGCAAGTGGATGTCGCGCATGGGCGAGACAGGGCTTGAACTGTCCAAGGACGGCATCGATCGCTACAGCCAGTTCCTGGTGGT
>NZ_JACNAC010000092.1:0-17925 GCF_017349775.1 Pseudomonas sp. GW460-12-10-14-TSB1 | reverse complement strand
CGCGTACGATTTACGGAAACGGGAAGTTTTTTCGGTAATGTGGTCGGTAGTGCGTTAGCCGGCACGGCATTAACAGGTTCAGCTGCAACGGCTATCTGTGTGAGTTTAGGAGTGCCGAGCATGGGGGCTGGGGCTCTTGTGTGTGGTTTGGTTGTTGTAGGTGTTGGTTCTTTTGCTGGCGGTGCTCTTGGTAGTGTTGCTGGAGAAATAGGTGGTCGGAAAATATACGAGATTAACCAATGAGCTTTTTTGAATTTTTACACGAGTTTTTTTCTATCTCATGTATTGCGGTCATTCTAGGTATGTTCGTTTGGATCTGTGTATGCCTGCGTTTTGCGTACACATCTGTGGATGAATACCTGGAGCTACTGAAAAATTGTTCGGCTGTAGTGAGCCTTGCTCCTCTTAGGCAGGGAGGGCCTTGGGGAAGGTTGTTGTTGATGGGCGGAATAACATCAATTGTCACCTTTCCAGGTGTGTACCTTAAGCATGGAGGCGTAAGTGTTGATGATTTAGAAGGCTTTCCGAAGCCGCTTAAGAAAAAGTTCTTTGTGTTGCAATGGACCTTGCGGGGGTTGCTCGCAATCATGCTTGTGTCTGTGATAGGTGTTAAAGCAATAGAGTATATGTTTTGAGAGTTGATGGAGTGGTGGGTTTTTTCACTAATTCGATAGTCCTCGATGAAGCATAGCTTCTATAGATGTAGAGTCGGTTAGGTGAGGGTGACCAGTGAATAACTATCCCTTTGACTCAATATTTCTGTGCCTGGGGCTGATTGATTTTAGTGCTCTGCTCGTCTGGCTTGGAGTAGGCTTATATATGGCCTATACCGACATGGGTGAAATGCTTGAACGACTTAAAAATAGTCCTGTAATCATGAGTAGAGCTTCATTCAAGGATGCTGGGCCGGCAGGCAGGTTGTTTCTGATGGGGAGTGTTATTGGTGTTATATCTTGGCCTGGAATGTATATTCGTGATGGCGGTGCAAGTGTTGATGATGTCAATAGTTTTCCCTTAGGTCTTAAAAGGAGGCTGATGGTCTGGTACCAAGTAGGAGTAGGGCTATTTACATTGCTTCTTTTGCTTTGGTGTTTTGGTAAATATGCGGGGTGGGTTAAGTAGGGAGGTTGGCACCAATTCGTATTGCTTTGCGTTTCAGGTAATAGCCGGCGTGGAGGAGCTTCTAGTTCTGTGTGCTTTGTCGAAATGATTGGTATGAGCCTAATGGATCATGCCGATTGATACGTTTTTCATTGCATGTTTTTGAAACAATAAACCAATCTGTCTTTTGCCTAAACGCTGTCCTTTTATCACTGTCAGCCCTATAGTTCAATGCGTCATCAATGTCTGATGACTGGTCATCGCGGGCCAAAAACTATGTGCATAGCGCCTTATCCATCAACCGATTCTCTGTTCGGTTGTGTGACGGAGGCAGGGCTTAAATACTCATGGAGCGTCACCAATGACCCGCACAGAAATTTGCAACCTCGTTCCACTCACCCGCAACGACACCGACCATCCTGTCCTCTACCTGGACGCCAACGCCTCACTCTCCGATCTCTACACCTGCGCCCAACAACGCATCGGCGCGGCCCACAATCTGCTGGAAATCCTCGACTGCGCTTCCGGCGCTCAAGATGTCGCCCAGATCCGTTTTGCCATCGGCCTGCTGCTCAGCGACGGCTGTGATCTGTTGCGTACCCTGGGCGATAAATCTCAGGCACTGAACGCTTAATCCCGACAACCAACGACCGGGCAGTGCAAGTCCGGTCGCCAATCAGCTCCCCAACGGAGGGATAACAGCGAAGATGGTCATGGACGAAGTACTAGCAGTACCGCCAGAAAACTGGGGAGAAGGGATTGACGACCACAAATGCGAGTAAGGGGCGATCTGGATGTGCTTGGCTGCTATTCATTCCGTTGATACCGGTATTGTTTTTTGTAGGGCAGACCATTCTTGAGCCGACGGTAACCGTTCACTACGCCGAAAACGGCAAGGAAGAGCTGAAGTACATCTGGAACGTGCAGAACCGGATATATAAAGGACGGATGCAACCCGGAGGTGGAACATCAGATAACGGCTTTATATTTCCAGACGAAGACTTTTTCATGCGGTTGGATTGGTGGAGCGAAAAGGGCCGCCACCATTGCGTCAGCATCACCCCAAAATGGCCGAACACCAATATCTATCTTGACCTGAACGGGAACATCGACACAGAGAAAGGCGTTGGTACTGATGAGGACCGATTGGATCAGTGCAAAGGAGACTGGGCAAAGCCATAAGACGATACTCCCAACCGGGCAGTGCAAGCCCGGTCGTTTATCCAAGCGGCGAAAACCAGCAGAGCCCAGCCGGCGTGCAGGGCTCTTTCTCGGTTCATCGGTAGGCGATGCGCACTGTCCGGTTCAGGCAATCAACTCGACTTTACCGGTGGCAAGGCGGTAGATGCCGCCTACGATTTTCAACCTGCCTTTGTCTAGCGCATCGGTGAGCAGTGGCGTGGCCTGTTTAAGGCTGCCGACCGAGTCCTTGACGTTCTGCACCGTGGCATTTTCCATAAGAGCCCCGGGTTGCTTGAGTACTTTCTCGATAGAGGGCTTGAGTGCATCGGTCAGTTTCTGGATATGCCCGGGAAAAACGGCGTGGTCTTTTACTGCTTTTATGCCGGCCTCGATGGCGCCGCAGCTCTCATGCCCCAGTACGAGAATAAGCGGGGCGCCGAGTACCGCGACGGCGTATTCGAGGCTGGCCAGGCCTTCGCCGGTTACGAAGTTGCCTGCAACGCGTATGGCGAAAAGATCGCCTCGGGCTGTGTCGAAAGCGTATTCGGGAGCGATCCGCGAATCGGAGCAACTGAGCACCGCCACGAACGGGTTCTGCCCGGAAACCAGGGCTTCGCGCTCGTCCTTGAAGTCGTGGGTCTTTGAGTTTCCACTGACATAACGCTCATTACCTTCGATCAGCCTTTGCAGTGCCTGGTCGGGGCTGATGGCGTTTTGCGGTTTGGGCGGCGCGGCGGTTTTTTCGGCGGCATGGACCAGCCTGTCTGGCAGTACGCCGGCTATCAGCAGGGCGCCTGCCCCCAGTCCGGCGAAGCGAAGAAAACGACGACGATCGTGGGTGTTTGCGGCGGAGTTTGAATCACATGATTCACACATGATGTTGTGTACTCGGGGCGACTCGATGGGAATGACTGCCGTTGGGGGCCAGGAACCTTCGGCCCTGGAGTGTTGGAGTCTAGACGGCGCTGTGTGGGTCGTTGTATCCGCCTTCGAAGGCGGCCAGATGGCAACATCACCTACCCACCGATCGCCGCGCAGTCGGACCTGAGATCAGGCTATGTGGAATCCCGGCAATCTACCGGCCGATCAAAACAAAGGCCCCGACAAATCGGGGCCTTTTGCTTTAAGCCGCTGCAACCAGCTCAGTTCGTACAAGTAAGCCGTGAATATTTCGGCGGATCGAGCAGTATCCCCGGGGTCATGAAGGTCGAGCAGTTGAAGACGCGGCCCTTGGCGGTGGTGGCCTTGAAGGTCAGTTCCGAGCCGCCGAGAAAGTCTTCCTTGCCTTTGGTGACAGGTCCCATGGTGAGTTCATCGGTGGAGGCCAGGCCGATGGTTTCCGCGGTGACTTTGTGTATTTGCAAGACATTGGGGTTGGTCGAGCAACCCGCCAAGGTACCCGCCAGCAGCAGTAACACGGGGGCAAAGATGTAGTTTTTGTTCATGGCATATTTTCCTTAATAGTGTTTCACCCTTGGTTATCAGCAATCCTCGACAGGGGGCAGGTCGGAAGACGTAAATCAGGGGATTTTGGCCAATCGCCCCCTTTTGAATCTGACTCAACGGAGTGATTCATTTCAGCATGGTGCTTGGGGGGCGCCTATAGGGCATATGTGCTATGCGGTGCTCACCTCAGCCACGACATTCCCCGCGCTGTACAACTCCCATCGCAAAACTCTAAAATGAGAAGCATTATCATTAATGCGGATCTGACATGCACGACGACAGCTTTGCCTCGCCCGTCGCCCGGTTGTATGCGAACCATCACGGCTGGCTTCGGGGCTGGTTGCATCGGCGGTTGGGGCACAGTGCCGATGCCGAGGACCTGGCTCACGACACCTTTGTCCGGGTGATGCGTTCGCAGGAGGATGTGCGCGAGTTGCGCCAGCCCATGGCGTTTCTCGCGACCATTGCCAATGGTTTGCTGATCAATCGATGGCGGCGCCAGGCGATCGAGCGGGCTTACCTGGAGGCCCTGGCGGCGCGGCCGGTGGCCGAGGAGCCTTCACCGGAAGAGCGGCATTTGATGATCGAAACCCTGTTGCAGCTGGATTCGCTGCTGGTGGGCTTGTCGTCTCGGGTGCGGCAGATTTTCTTTTTATCCCAGCTCGACGGCCTGACCTACCCGCAGATCGCCGCGCGGTTGAGCCTGAGCGTGGCCCAGGTGCAGCGGGCCATGGGCAAGGCGTTCAGTGTCTGTTACGCGAGCCGTTTTGAATGAGTGGCGCGGTTGTCGACCCGCGGGTGCGGGACAGCGCCATCGACTGGATGGTCCGGGCGCAGTCCGGGCTGATGACTACCGCCGAGCACCAGGCTTTGCAGCAGTGGCGGCAGGCGAGCGCCGAGCATGAGTACGCCTGGCAGCGGGTCAGCAGTTTGCCGTTGATGTTGCAGCCCGGGGCGAACCTGTTGGCCGATGCCACGGCGCGCCGGGCGTTGGAGTCGGCCGGGGCCGATTCGCAGCGGCGTCGGCAGGTGCTCAAGTGCCTGCTCGCCCTGGGGCTGCTCGGCGGGATTTCCTGGCAGGGCGCGGATTCGACTCTGGTGCGTTCGGCCCTGGCGACCTACCGCACGAGTATTGGCGAGCGTCGGCGCTGGGCCCTGGCGGACGGCGGCTCGCTGTGGCTGAACACTGCCAGCGCGGTGAACCTGGAACTGACCCAACAACAGGGCAGAGTGCAGTTGATCGAGGGCGAAATGGCGCTGGATGCGCGGGCCGAATCGCCGGCCGTGCAACTGCTGACCCCGGACGCGGTGTTGTATAGCCGTGGCGCCCATCTGCTGGTGCGCCATGATCGGCAGGGCACCCAGGTGACGGTGCTGCGTGGTCTGGTGCAGGTCAGTGCGCGGCGCCATTTAGTGCCGGTACCACTGGAGGCCGGTTGGCAAACCCGGGTCGACAGCCAGGGCGTGAGAGCGCCGAGCCGCGTCGATCTGTTTATGGCCCAGGCCTGGCTGCGTGGCATCTTGCCAGCCGAACGCATGCGCCTGGACAAGTTGCTGGCTGAACTCTCGCGCTACCGCCCGGGCTTTTTGCGTTGCAGCGAAGAGGTCGCGGCCTTGCGCGTGACCGGCAGTTTCCAGCTGGACGACACCGATGCCGCCTTGGCGCTGGTGGCCAATACGCTGCCGGTGCGCATCGAGCGACGAACCCGTTATTGGGTGACTGTGGTGCCGGTCTGAAACTATTTTTTCTCCGGGGCGATAGTTTTTTCGATCTGGCTTGGCCTCTAGGTATGACCCACCGGGACAGGTGGGTGCCAACCCCTAGGAGCCTTGCATGATTTTCCCCGCCCGTGCCTTGTGTACCCGCACCTTTGGCCTGCTTTTCCTCAGCCTGCAGCCGCTCTGCGGCGTAGCTGTGTTCGCGGCTGGCGAGCGCCAGCACTACAGCATCGACGCCGGCCCGCTGGACCAGGCGCTGTCGCGTTTCGGCGTGCAGGCGGGCATCAATATGGCGGGCAGCGCCACGCTGACGGAAGGCAAGCGCAGCCAGGGCCTGCAAGGCGATTTCAGCACCGAGGCGGGCCTGGCGCGGTTGCTGGCGGGAACCGGCCTGGGTTATCAGCGCCAGGTGGACGGCAGTTTCGAGTTGTATCGAGCGGGCGGGGAGATGGTGCTGCCATCGCAGAAAGTCGTTGGCGAAGACCTTGAGCAGAAGGAGGTGTATTCGGCGCCGCGATCCTCGCTGTATATCTCTGGCGAGGACATGCAGCGCTTTGGCGTGATCTCGGTCGGTGACCTGCTCAAGGGCCAGCCTGGGGTCCAGGTCGGCGACAGCCGCAACGGCGGCGGCCTGGATGTGAACATCCGCGGCATCCAGGGCCAGAGCCGGGTGGCGGTGACCGTCGACGGTTCGCAACAGGCACTGGATGTCTATCGCGGTTATGCGGGCACCCAGCAACGCAGCTACATCGACCCGGACCTGATCAGCGACATCGCCATCGACAAGGGCCCGAGCCTGACCTCCAGCGCCATCGGCGGCACGGTGAAGATGCGCACCCTCGGCGTCGAGGACATCCTGCAGGACGGCAAGAACATCGGCCTGCGCTTGAAGGGCGACCTGTGGAACAACGGCGTGGCTCCCGCCTCGCGCGACGGCCACTCGATGACCGAGGACCTGTTCTCGGAGCCGCACCAGAGCCGTGGCGGCCTGTTCGGTTCGAAGGCCGAGTCCGGCAGTGCCGCGTTCGCCTATAGCCATGAATTCTTCGATGTGGTGGCGGCCTATGCCCACCGCAACCAGGGCAACTATTTCGCCGGCAAGAAGGGCCAGGACCGCTATCGCACCTACGACCGTTACGGCGGTGAAGAGATGACGGTGGCCACCACCTATAACGCCGGCGAGGAAGTGCTGAACTCCTCTTCGGAGACCGAATCCTTCCTGCTCAAGACCACCCTGCGCCCGGCAGACGGCCACAGCTTCGACCTGGGCTACCGCCGCTACGACGGGCGCATCGGCGAGATCATGCCGTCGGACATTTTCCGTTTCGGCACCGGCGGCATCTACCAGTACCCACTGGGCCACACCAAGATCGACACCTACACCGCGCGCTACCACTACCTGCCCGACGGCAATCCGCTGGTGGACCTGACGGCCAGCCTGTGGATGACCGACGCGCAGACCAGCCAGCTGACCTCGGTGGCGGCACCGGCTTCGCAAGCCTATCGCTCGGATCGCAGCTGGAGCCGCCAGGCCGACCGCCGCATTGGTGGCGACCTGGCCAACACCTCGCACATGCAGAGCGACTATGGCGATTTCAAGCTGGACCTGGGCGGTTCGTTCCAGGTCGAGGACCTGCGGCCGCAAAAAAGCGTGGTCACCACCCAGCACGACATCAATGCCAACCGCATGCTGCGTGAAGGGGAGCGGCAGGAGTTCAGCCTGAACGGCAAGTTGGAATACAAACCGATCGACAGCCTGACACTGTGGGGCGGCGGGCGTTACACCTACTACCGCACCCAGGATAAGGTCGCCCATGCGATGGCGCGTCGGGAGGAGCGCGACTTGCGCTACCTGAGCGTTTCCAACGAGCAAAGCTACGGCAACATGCTGTGGTTCCCGGACTCGAACGGGCAGTACACCGACGCCACGGATCCGCGGTTGAACAACGGGATCGTGTTCAAGAACACCAACTATCCGTTCGAGGGTATTCGCTACAACGACTTCGGCGCGACCGACTCGAGGGTCTATCCGTCCGAGGCCGGCGAGGTGGTCAGCGGTTATGACTATTCTGGAAAGAACCGCAACAGCGGCGGCGCCTTCGCCCCGGCCTTCGGCATCAATCTCGAAGTGGCGCCGGACACCTTCGTCTATGCCTCCTACACCCAGGGCCTGCGCATGCCCTCGCTGTTCGAAACCAGCCAGGGCGTGTTGCAGACCATGCCGGGCAAGGGCCTGAAGCCCGAGCGTTCCAGCAGTTGGGAAATCGGTGCCAGCACCCTGCACAAAGGCCTGCTGCTGGACAACGACTCGGCGGCGATCAAGCTGGCTTACTTCAACAACAGCATCAAGAACTACATCACTCGCTACTACGACCCGAGCCCGGGCCTGATGGGCCTGATGCGCTTCAGCAATACCGACAGCTACAAGACCAGCGGCCTGGAGCTGCAGTCGCACTATGACGCCGGACGGGTGTTCGCGGACTTTTCGTCCACCTACTACCTGAAGACCGAAACCTGCGACTCGGCCTTCGCCGCTCGGCTGCGGGCCAGCAGCAATCGCTATCGGGACCTGAGCAACACGCCGGACTGTACGCCGGGCAGCTTCATGGGCTCCTACTCCAACACCCAGAACCCGCCACGCTTCTCGGCGAACCTGACCTCGGGCCTGCGCTTCTTCGACCAGTCCCTGACCCTCGGCGGACGCGCCACCTACACCTCCGGCCCGACCGTCAAGGCCGACGAGAACTGGCAGACCGGCGCCACCACGCCGCAGCTGGTCTATCGCGAGGTGGCGCTGTTCGATCTGTTCCTCAACTACAAGTTGAAGGAACACACTCAACTCAACGTCTCCCTGCAAAACCTGACCGACCGCTACTACCTGGACCCGCTGGCGCAGAGCTTCATGCCGGCGCCGGGGCGGACGTTGCGGGTGGGGGTGTTGACGAAGTTCTAAGGGCGGGGGCTATCGGTCAGCGGCAGGTGCTGACCGATAGCCGTTTGTCACGGGGGAGGAGGAGCGCTCATCAGTTGGCGTCAGGCTCGTGACCAGTGCCTCCAGCAAGACCCTGACCTTGGGCAGCGTTTCACGACTTTTGACCCAGGCCAGGTTGATCGGCATCCCTTCGGTTGCCCGCTGGGCAAGCACCTCCACCAAGGTGCCTTCGTCCAGTTGTTGCTGGACGAGCCATGACGGCAACTGCGCGATTCCGCAGCCCGCCATCACCGCTATTAGGATGCCTTCGCCATTGCCCACGACGAGCTGGGCGGCGACCTGCCGGCGCGTCGTTGCACCCTGGTCGTCGGCGAAGTTCCAGGGATTGGTTCTTCCATCCACCCAGCCATAGGCGATGCACTGGTGCTGCTGCAGATCATGCTCGGTCAGGGGGATGCCCTGCCTGGCCAGATAGGCGGGGGAGGCACAAAAGAGCTGTCGCTCACGGGCCAGGCAACGCTGTCCCACTGTGTCGGGCCAGGCATCCGCGCCGCCAATGCGCACAACGATATCCACGCCTTCCTTGAACGGGTCGACGAAACCGTCGGAGAAGGAAATGTGCGGAGTCAGGGCCGGATGCTCCTGAGCAAGGCGCAGCAGGATCGGCAGCACCTGGGCGCGACCCAAAGCCCCTGGCAGGTCTATGCGAACACTGCCCCGGACCTCGCTGGCTTCGGCCTTGAGGGAAAGCTCGGCCTCTTCCAGGTTGGCCAGCACGCCGGTGCAGGTGCGATAGAAGCTCGTCCCCGCGTCGGTCAGCGACAGCCGTCGCGTCGTCCGCTGGAACAGGCGGGTGCCCAGCCGGGCCTCCAGGCGCGCAATGCTTTTACTGATGGCAGAGCCTGTCAGGTGCATTTTCTCGGCGGCGGCCGTGAAGCTGCCCGACTCGGCCACGCAGACAAATACATCGATGCCCTTCAAGCGTTCGGAGGAGAACATAAACATCCTTTATTCATGAATCTGGCTCCATACTCCCGGTAAAAACCATCGGCAATGAGAACTAGGTTCAGCAGTATGCTTGATCCGCGCCCGCTATCGAGCGATTGCCAAAGCGCGACCCCGACAAAAAATGATGGCTATAACGATGAGGCAAGGATGCTGGCCACGCTAAGAAACTATCCGACGACGGTAAACCTGCTGCTTTCAGCGTCCCTGGTCCTGACCCTCGCCCGCGCGATTACCCTGCCTTATCTGGTCATTTATTTATCCGGCAACTTCCATTTGAGCATCGCCGATATCGGCCTGGTCATCGGCAGCACGCTGATCATCGGCTCGTTGTTGAGCCTGTATGGCGGCTTCCTGGTGGACCGGATGTCCAGCTACCGGCTGATCCTGGTCTGCAGTGGCGTGTTCACCGCGGGTTTCCTCGGGACCTTTGTCGCGCGCGATCTCTGGCTGTTCTACCTGTGCCTGGTGTTGATCAACCTGGCCTACGCGGTCATCGATATTGCCGTGAAGTCAGGCTTTGGCAGCCTGCTCCCCGTGGCTGGGCGTGGAGAAGTGTTTTCGATCAAATACACCCTGACCAATATCGGCTATGCCGTCGGCCCCTTTCTCGGCGCGGGACTGGCCGGGCTGGATATCAGCCTGCCGTTTCTGTTGTCCGCGGGGCTGGGCGCAGGGTTCTTTTTTATCTACTTCGTGTGGGGCGACAGGGGCTTGGCTGGCGTCGAGGCAAGCCAGCCCTCCGCGCCGTTCCTGGCCGTGGGCAGACTGTTGCTGCGCGATCGCCGGCTGGTGTGCTTTACCCTGGGCGGGCTGCTCAGCGCCGTGGTCTTCGGCCAGTTCACCGCCTATCTGTCGCAGTACCTGGTGGTGACCACCACAGCCGAAACCACCTACCGGATTATCAGCAGCATCGTGGCGACCAATGCCCTGACGGTGATCAGCCTGCAATACCTCATCGGCAGAAGAATCTCCCAGCAACACTTGAGCCTGTGGCTCGCCGGTGGGCTGGCGATGTTTGTCCTGGGGCTGGCAGGCTTCGCCCTGTCGACCACTCTGGTGTTCTGGGTGATCGCCATGGCCATTTTCACGCTCGGCGAGATTGTCGTGTTCCCCGCCGAATACATGTTCATCGACAACATCGCCCCCAGCCATCTACGGGGCATGTACTACGGGGCGCAAAACCTGAACAACCTGGGGGCGGCATTGGGGCCGGTGCTGTGCGGGATGGTATTGGCGGCGCAGCCTGCCCACTACATCTTCTACATGCTGATGCTGTTCATCATCGCGGGCGGGATGCTGTACTTCCTGGGGGCTGCTCTTGCGGGCACTGCAGCGGCGGGGAAGGGGGACTGAAGGTGTCGCTGGCAGTCAGCGGGCTCAGGCCAGCAGCTCGCTGATCCAGCGGATCTGCCGGGTGATGTCCTGGATCTTTTCCTCGGGCAGGGCCTGCGGCGCCCGGGCGAAGTGGTTCAGGATCTTTTGCTTCTGGTGTAGCCTGCGCTGCCATTTGTCCAGGAAGGCCGGGCTGCGAGCCTGCATCTGCAAGGGGCCGAAGTACAGTTCCTTGGCGGTGTAGTTCACGGGCCCGGCGCGCTCGGCGACGATGATTTCGTAGTCGAAGCGGTTTTCCCGCAGCAGTTCCTCACAGAGGATGCGGTAGCCGTTGTCCATCAGCCATTGGCGCAGGGGCTGTTCGCCGCCGTTGGGTTGCAGGATCAGGCGCTCCTGGCCATTCAGGCGCGCCTTGCCGCTGTCGAGGATGTCGCGGATCGTCTCGCCGCCCATGCCGCAGAGGCTGATCGCTGTGATCCCGTCTTCCGGCTCGATCGCCGCCAGGCCATTGGCCAGGCGCACGGTGATGTCCGAGCCCAGAGCGTTTTCGCGCACGCTGCGTTGGGCCGCGTGGAACGGCGTCAACGCCACCTCGCCGGCCACCGCCGCCGCGATGACACCACGGCGCAGCAACGCCACCGGCAGGTAGCCGTGATCCGAGCCGATATCGGCCAGGCGCGCGCCCGCTGGCACATGCGCCGCTACGCGCTCCAGGCGCAGGGACAGTGTCTGTTGGTTCAACGGCAGGCCCTTTTCCTTGGCTCGGTCATCAGCTGGAAACAGCCGCCACCTTGGCCCGCGCCGCGTGCAGCTTCTTGTAGCTGTCGATCAGGCGCAGGTGGCGGTCGATCCCTTCCAGCTTCATGCTGGTCGGGGTCAAGCCATAGAAGCGCACATCGCCATTCACCGAGCCAATCACCGCATTCATCCGCTCGTTGCCAAACATGCGACGGAAATTGGCTTCGTAATCCGCCAGGTCCAGATCTTCGTCGAGCTCCATCTCCAGCACCGCATTCATCGCCTGGTAAAACAGGCCACGCTCGGCGGTGTTGTCGTTGTACTGCAGGAACATCTCCACGCACTCCTTGGCTTCTTCATATTGCTGCAAGGCCAGGAAGATCAGCAGCTTCAACTCCAGGATGGTCAGTTGGCCCCAGGCGGTGTTGTCGTCGAACTCGATGCCGATCAGGGTGGTGATATCGGTGTAGTCGTCCAGCTCGCTTTCTATCAGGCGCTCGAGCAACGCCTGCAACTCATCCTCGTCGAGGCTGTGCAGGTTGAGGATATCCGCGCGGAAAAACAGCGCCTTGTTGGTGTTGTCCCAGATCAGGTCTTCCACCGGGTAGATTTCCGAGTAGTCCGGCACCAGGATGCGGCAGGCGGTGGCGCCGAGGTGCTCGTACACGGCCATGTAGGACTCTTTGCCCATGCCTTCGAGAATGCCGAACAAGGTCGCGGCTTCCTGGGCGTTTGAGTCTTCGCCTTGGCCGGAGAAGTCCCACTCGACGAATTGGTAATCCGACTGGGCGCTGAAGAAGCGCCACGACACCACGCCGCTGGAGTCGATGAAGTGCTCGACGAAGTTGTTCGGCTCGGTGACCGCCTGGCCTTCGAACGTCGGCGGCGGCAAATCGTTCAAGCCCTCGAAGCTGCGGCCTTGCAGCAGTTCGGTGAGGCTGCGCTCCAGCGCCACTTCCAGGCTTGGGTGAGCGCCGAACGAGGCAAATACGCCACCGGTACGCGGGTTCATCAAGGTCACGCACATCACCGGGAACTCACCGCCCAGGGACGCATCCTTGACCAGCATCGGAAAGCCCTGGGCTTCCAGGCCCTGGATACCGGCGAGAATCCCCGGGTATTTGGCCAAGACTTCTGCCGGTACATCCGGCAGGGCGAATTCGCCTTCGATGATTTCGCGTTTGACGGCGCGCTCGAAGATCTCCGACAGGCACTGCACCTGGGCTTCGGCCAGGGTGTTGCCGGCGCTCATGCCGTTGCTGAGGTAGAGGTTTTCGATCAGGTTGGACGGGAAGTACACCACTTCGCCGTCCGACTGGCGCACGAACGGCAGCGAAACAATGCCGCGCTCTTCATTGCCGGAATTGGTGTCGAACAGGTGCGAGCCGCGCAGTTCGCCATCGCGGTTGTAGATTTTCAGGCAGTAGGGGTCGAGGATTTCGTTGGGCAGCTCATCCTTGGGGCCCGGCTTGAACCAGCGCTCGTCCGGGTAATGCACGAACGGCGCGTTGGCGATCTCCTCGCCCCAGAACTGATCGTTGTAGAAGAAGTTGCAGTTCAGGCGCTCGATGAATTCGCCCAGCGCCGAGGCCAGCGCGCCTTCCTTGGTCGCGCCCTTGCCATTGGTGAAGCACATCGGCGACTGCGCATCGCGGATATGCAGCGACCAGACGTTGGGCACGATATTGCGCCACGAAGCGATCTCGATCTTCATGCCCAGGCCGGCCAGGATGCCGGACATGTTGGCGATGGTCTGTTCCAGCGGCAGGTCCTTGCCGACGATATAGGTGCTGTGCGAGCCCGCGCTCGGCATCAACAAGGCCTGGGCATCGGCGTCGAGGTTTTCCACCTCTTCAATCACAAACTCAGGCCCGGCCTGTACCACTTTCTTGACGGTGCAACGGTCGATGGAGCGCAGGATGCCCTGGCGGTCCTTGTCGGAGATATCCGCCGGCAACTCGACCTGAATCTTGAAGATCTGGTTGTAGCGGTTTTCCGGATCGACAATGTTGTTCTGCGACAGGCGAATGTTGTCGGTGGGGATATTGCGGGTGTCGCAGTACAACTTCACGAAGTACGCCGCGCACAGCGCCGATGAGGCCAGGAAATAGTCGAACGGACCCGGTGCCGAGCCATCGCCCTTGTAGCGGATGGGCTGGTCGGCCACCACCGTGAAGTCATCGAACTTGGCTTCAAGTCGGAGGTTGTCGAGAAAGTTGACCTTGATTTCCATGGGGAACACCGAATAACGAGCAAAACGAAATGGCGGCCATTATCCGGTTTTTCAGCGCGAAGTCTTGCGCTTTTCGGCAAGCGGGGCAGGTCGTTGGGGGGCGTGACGGTATGGTATGGCTCTGGCTTGCGCTGGGGGGAGGAGATAGGGGGCTGCGGCGTCTGCTTCGTCTTGCCCGCAGGCCTTGAACATTATTTCGCTGTCTGCGGATCACAATGTTTGATGATTTCTTTCCAGATATAGCCGTAGCTGTAACGCAGCCAGGCGACTTTAACCTTGTCGAAATGCCTGCGTAGCCAGCTGGACTCCCGGGCTTTGAGTTCCTTGTCGATTTCACTCAGTAGCCACTCATCCTGAAAGCCGGTCCAGATAGGCGGGACGGGGGCCTCAAGGTTGTAGAAGCACACTGGCGCCACCTCCGAGTAGAGAATGTCTTCTACGGCGTTGAGATCAAAGCGGCTGATGTGCTCCGCGATATAGGCGTAGTCGACGGCACTGTCTACAAAGGCTTCAGCCAGTGCGATCTGGATACCGGCCTTTTCCTCCGCAGTCAGGCTATGTCCCAATCTGCAAGTTCCTCTCACTCGTCACCTATTAACGCTAGGCTGGTAACCCACTTTTGGGAGGCAGTGTAGCGGGCGTAATAAGCCAGCTTTTCTGTCTCGCTCAAACCGGTAAAAAATGGCAGGAAGTACTGGTCGTTGTAGTAGTCCTGGGCACCTTGCAACTGTGCTCCCCACCATGCGGGGTTGTAACCCTCGAAGGCTACCCAGGGCGGCGGAACGGCGAAACGCTGGCGTTGAATGGCCTTGAGGAAGTCAGTGCTGTTGGTTACCAAGCGCACCGTGACGGCGTTGAATTCCCGAGTGGATATGAAGCAAATCAGGTGCTGGTTGTTTTGCACGTTTTCATACTGCCTGACGGGAAGCTCGTTGAAGCTTCGCTCGTGGGTCAGGGTAAAGCTGGATTTGATAAGGGCTTGGAAGGAATCCCTATCGCTCCCATCGATCAGCAAGGCCCAGTAATAAGCCGGTACGCCTGTGTCTTCCAAAGAAACCGCGCGCAGTGGAAGGGGCAGTGCGGGAGTGGTGTGTGGCAGAGGTTCGGTGAAAACCGCTTGGAGTTCTGACAGGGAATAGCCAGCAATTTGCTCTTTGGGGGCTCGGTCAAACAGACCTGCGATACGGCTGAAAAAATTCATATCGTCCGTGATTCAGCTTTGGTGGGTTTAGTGGAGTGGCTCTTCAAGGCTATTGATTTATGGCTCTTTGAACCCCGGAAAACCGTTGGCCATGCGCCAGTCTTTGACTATTTGCGTGACTTCTTCTGGGGACCCGCTCGAACCGTTTTCGGGGTAATAAATCAAATCGGAGCCTGCCGGGTGCTGGCTGACTTTTTCAAAGTGCAATAGAAGCGCATCGGCACGAACATCTGTTTCGGCTTCCATATCTTCCTTACGAAGCTCCTCTAACAATTCGACGAATTCGGCCTCGGTGTAGTCCGAGAGGTTATTTTTCATCAGTGTGTTTGTCATGGCTGGCTTACTTATCACCTTCAAGCACCATCACGCTTTGAATCCTGGTAACCCATTAGCTCTGCGCCACTCTTTAACGGTGTTGGTTATACCTTCGGGGGTGCATTGCGCCTCATCCTCCGGCCAGTAGATCAAGTCGGAGCCGTCTGGATGCTCGGTAAGCTGCCTGAACTCGTCCAGAAGGTCATCTAGCACTTCATCTGGAGTGCCGTTCCCATTTGCAGTGAATATTTCCTGGATGAAGCGAATGAACTCAGCTTCTGTGTAGTCGGGAATGCTTTTCCCCATGATGGTTACCGGCGTTTGTCTATGTTTTTTGGGGGGATTTGTAAGTCATCTATTTCATGAGCCGCGCTGCCTTACTGGCTCTGGGTGGTCAAGCTTTTTTGAGTACAAACTCAAGGCCAATTCCTACTTCTTTCAATACCTGCGCAGCGCGGTCTACAAAGCGCTCGCCTTGCTCAGGCAACTCATACAGGCCGGTAATACGGATGATGGGGGATTTGCCTTTAGCTGCTGGGTAGCTCTCCAGGATTTCACCGCTTTCGATGAAGGCGATGTAGGTGTTGATTTTTTCTTGAAGCAACAGCAGGTGCTCCCCTTGTTCGGCCTTGTTGCCCCATTCCAGGTGGTCGGTAATGACTAGAACCACCTTGTCTGGCTCCCAATCGGGTACGGCACAGATATCTACGACTCGGGTATCCAGAATGGACATGGTTTTTCCTTCATGGAGGGCGTGCTAGGCCGGCCATATAGCATCGGTTAGCAGTGGCAGCTGATATACAGTTCAAGATCTTTGGGGAGTGGGATGGCTGTAAGGCGTTCTATGGCGCTGGCTTGCTCTCGGGTGAGGAGGTAGCTATGTACGGCGTCTGCTTCGCTCTGCCAACTCATGATTGGCATCAGCATTTCTGTAGTGAGAGTCGGTAGTTTTGTCTCGAATACAGCGTCGTCACTGTTTGCAGGTGCGCCGTGTATTTCGAATTTCAGGTTGTACTTCATGGCTCAATCACTCTGGTTTTATCTGCTGGTTTGGTTTGCTGGCCGGTTATTGGGTCGAACTCGCCTAAGTGTTTGCCGCGTTTGTTGTATTTCTCCAGCCTGCCGTGTTGGGAGTCCCATTCGTAGATCGTACCGTCTTTGTCTTTCCATCGATCACGCAAGCCGCCACCTTTTTTTGGGGTTTTAGGCCTTGACCATTTGAGGCCAGGGAAAGCGGGGAGATTTTGGGGTTTGGGATGATAGTTCTGGCCTCTGGGCAGACTTAACACGATATAGAGCGGCTGAACCCCGGACCCCGGCGGGAACACCAGGATGAAGTCCTTGTACTCCGGCGGGTAGATCGGGTTGACGATGATGGTGTCCGCCTGTTCGGTGGGCGGAAAGATCCAGATGTGGGGGGCCTGGGGCGCGGCCTCCAGCGGGGGGATGCCGGAGGTGCTGGACGGGTCGACTGCTGGGGTCCAGATCAGGGTGACGCCGTCGCCGAAGTCGGCCACTTGTTGCTGGCCTTTGGCAACAAAGCGCACCACCGGGACCATTTCCCAGCCACGCTGCTTTTGCGTGTTGTAGCCGTAGCCCTTGAGCGTGCCGTCGGGCCGTTGTTCGATATGCAGGCGGACGCGGGTACGGCCTTCTTTCAGGGCGTCGAGTTGCTCAGGTGTGTACAAGGCGCTGTCGCCCAGGCTTGACGGCCAGAGCAGGGCCACCACGCCAGCCAGGGCACCCGCTACAACTGCGCCGGTTGCCGCGCCAGCCCCGGCAGACGCCAACCCCTCGCCACCCAGCGCAAGGTTGCCCAGCGCGGCGGGAAGGGCGCCACCGCTGATTTTCTTGAGCGGGATATTTCCCGCCGCATCCGCTCCACGGCCACCCAACAAGACAAGCTCGCCATAGTCCTTGATGGCGTCGGTGGGGATTACCCCGGATGGGCTGAGGTAGTCCATGACCCCGTCGGGCAGCTTGCAGGATTTGGTAAAGGTGCAGCCGGCAATCGCCTGTGGCTTGCGGGGTGGGCTGGCAAGGCTGTCTGCATAGGCTTGTTGGCGAACCAGCATCCGTTCATAGGCGTGTTGCCTGGCCTCTTGCTCAGCCCGTTCGCTGGGCGTCATGTCTCTATAGGTGACGTGGTGCCCGTCGCCGGAGGGCGGATTCTTGATCGGGGGGAGTCTGTTGCGGGCCATCGAGCGTTCTGCCTGTCCATCCGTTGCGGTTTTCCAGCCGGAGGCGGGATGGCATCAACCCTATTGGGTAGGGCGGGGCATTACTGTGGGAGGAATCTGAAAGGTTTGAAGGGCGAGTCTTTACTTTTGCGGGCTGACGGTCAGCAGTGCTCGCCATCCTGCTCAGCCCATCTATGCTGCCGCACCGGGTTCCTGCTTAAATGCCAGCGCCTATCCACTCAGCGCGCCTGACACCATGAATACCTTCAAGGACGAACTCGCTCTCACCGAGCCGCCAGCCGGCGAGGCTTCGATCCGTCGTCGATCGTTGTTTGCCGGCTGTGGGGCCCATGCCATCCATGATGGCCTGACCGATCTGATCTATGTCTTGCTGCCCATCTGGCAAAGCCAGTTCGGCCTGAGCTTTGCCCAGGTCGGGCTGTTGCGTGGGGCCTATTCGGGGATGATGGCCGGCTTTCAGCTGTTGGCCAGCCGCGCGGCCAGGCGCTGGGGGCGCGAGCGTCTGCTGGTGGGCGGT
>NZ_JACNAC010000091.1:0-18142 GCF_017349775.1 Pseudomonas sp. GW460-12-10-14-TSB1 | reverse complement strand
GACCCTGGCCGAGCCGTCTTAGTATGCAAATAATTTATCTGGTTCATTTTATATCTGATTTTTAATCATATTAGGTTATTCCCAAAAAGAATTTCACTGCTGTTTTTTATGCGAATAGCATAAATCCGAAGCTGAAACATGGCGCCTCCGGCCATGGGCTTGATGAGGAAGGAAGCCTGATGAGCGACAAGACTTTCGATACACCGGGCGCCAGCAGCTCGTTTTCCGTCGACAAGGCCGTCCGCTTCAACAGTGCAGGGCAGGGTGGGGCGCGCTGGATTCCGCAGTGGCTGCGCAACTGGCGCACCCCCGAGGCGCTGCTGCGCCTGATCAGCCCGATCGTGCTGCTGTTGCTGTGGGAACTGGCCTCGCGCTGGGGGCTGATTCCCCAGCGGGTGATCGCCGCGCCGTCGCAGATCGGCGGCACGCTCTGGGCCATGATCGCCTCCGGTGAACTGGGCAAGCACTTGTTGGTGTCGCTGCAACGGGCGCTGGTGGGCTTGAGCATCGGCGTCAGCATCGGGGTGGTCGCGGCGCTGATCAGCGGCCTGTCGAAACGCGGCGAGGTGGTGCTGGATTCGCCGATGCAGATGCTGCGCACCATTCCCTCCCTGGCCCTGGTGCCGCTGTTCATTCTCTGGTTCGGTATCGGCGAGTTCACCAAGATCGCCCTGATCGTCACCGGCACCACCTTCCCGGTGTACCTGAACCTGTTCGCCGGCATCCGCAATATAGACCCCAAGCTGATCGAGGCCGCCAACACCCTGGGCCTGAACCGGCGCGAGCTGATCTGGCACGTGATCCTGCCGGGTGCCTTGCCCTCGTTTTTCGTCGGCCTGCGTTATTCCCTGGGGATCTCCTGGCTGGCCCTGGTGTTCGTCGAACAGATCAACACCACCGCCGGCATCGGCTACCTGGCCAGTGACGCGCGGGACTTCATGCGCACCGACGTGATCGTCATCTGCCTGCTGATCTACAGCGTCCTCGGCCTGCTGATCGACGGCCTGATCCGCACCCTGGAACGTTTTGCCCTGGCCTGGCGCCCAACTTTCGTGAGGAATTGATATGTCGAGCATCGATCTTGTGGACGCGACCAAAGCCGCCCATCCGGTACAACTGCGCAATGTGGTGCGCCAGTTCGGCGAGCAGCGGGTCATCGACGGCCTGGACCTGGACATCGCCCCGGGGGAATTCGTCGCGCTACTGGGCGCCAGCGGTTCGGGCAAGACCACCTTGCTGCGCAGCCTGGCCGGGCTCGACAGCATCGACAGCGGCCAGCTGCGGGTGCCCAAGGCGCGCGCCGCGGTGTTCCAGGAGCCGCGCCTGATGCCCTGGAAGCGCGCCTGGAAGAACGTGATCCTCGGCCTGCGCATCCCCAACGCCCGCGCCCGCGCGGTGCAGGCCCTGACCGAAGTCGGACTGGCCCATCGGCTGGAAGCCTACCCGGCGACGCTTTCCGGCGGCGAAGCCCAGCGCGTGGCCCTGGCCCGCGGCCTGGTGCGCGAGCCCAAGCTGCTGTTGCTCGACGAACCCTTCGCCGCGCTGGATGCGCTGACCCGGATCCGCATGCACCGGCTGATCATCGACCTCTGGCGCAAACACACGCCGGCGGTGCTGCTGGTGACCCACGACGTGGACGAAGCCATCCTCCTGGCCGATCGGGTGATAGTGCTGGCCAACGGCAAGATCGCCGAGCAACTGAACATCGACCTGCCGCGCGCGCGGGACACCGGCCAGGAGGGTTTCCAGGAAATCCGCGCGCGCTTGCTGAGCCTGTTGGGGGTGGAAGCGGTGGAGCCCGCGCCGCAAGCAACCAGTGCGGCAAGCCAGTCTTCCAACAACAGCATCCGGCGGTTTGCCCATGGCTGAACTTTTGAAAAACCAAGGTTCAGGCTTGTGGAAGATCACCACCCTGGTGTTGTCGGGCGCCATGTTATTGCTTGGCGGTTGCGGTGAAAGCAGCAAGACAGAATCCACCTCGACGAAACACTCCGACCTGTCCGGCGTGACCCTGATCCTCGGTGACCAGGCCAAGGGCCTGCGCACCGTGGTGGAGGCGGCGAACACCCTGGAGGGTATCGAGTACAAGGTGCAGTGGGCGAACTTCCAGGGCGCCGCGCCGCTGTTCGAAGCCCTGCGCGCCGGAGCCGTCGACCTGGCGCCGGCCGGCGATACCCCGGTGCTGGCAGCGGCCACCGGTGGCGCGCCGTTGCGCATCGTCGCCGTGCGCCGCGGCCAGGCGCGCGGCATCGCGATCCTGGTGCCGGCGGATTCGCCGATCCGCAGCGTTGCCGACCTCAAGGGGCGCAATGTGGTGGTGTCGTCGGCCCGCGGCAGCATTGCCCAGTACCTGCTGATTCGTGCCCTGGCCAACGCCGGGGTCGACGAGAAGGACGTCAAGGTCGGTTTCGTGCTGCCGACCGACGCCTTGCCGGCCTTCAATGCCGGGCAAATCGAGGCCTGGGCCACCTTCGGCGTGTATCAGGCTTTCGCCGAGCAGCAGGGCGCCCGGGTGCTGATCAGCGGCGAGGGCATCAACACCGGACTGAACTTCATCACCGCCTCGGACGAAGTGCTCAGCGACCCACTGAAGCGCCAGGCCCTGAGCGATGTCCTGCAACGTTTCGCCAAGGCCCTGGAGTGGGGCCAGCAGAACCCGGACGAATACGCGCGAGTCTTCGCCAGGGTCAACGACATCCCGCTGGCGGTGTCGCAGACCCTGCGCCGCTGGGGCGACGAGTCGCTGTTGCCGGTGCAGGCCCAGGATGTTCAGGCCTTGCAGGAAGTCGACGACCTGTTCGTGGCCAAGAAGATCTTTCCCCATCGGGTCGATGTCCGGACGCTGACCGACACAGGAGTGTTTGCCACGCCTTAGGTGGCAGTCGGCAGAAAGGAGGGCAGGGCACAGCGTCACGCCAATAACGGATTTGCGGCGTGGCGCGCTTATAATCGCGGGCCGCTTAAACCTTCTAGACGACTGGTCTAATCAGGGATATCCTCCGCGTCATGAAACCCACCTACGACGACACCCGCCAACACTTGCTCGATACCGGCCACCGGATGATGGCCGGCAAGGGCTTCACCTGTGTCGGCCTCAACGAGATCCTGCAGACGGCCGGCGTGCCCAAGGGCTCGTTCTATCACTACTTCAAATCCAAGGAACAGTACGGCCAGACCTTGCTGGAGGATTACTTCCGCCACTACCTGGCGAGCATGGACCAAGGTTTCTCCACCCCTGGCCAGAGTGCCCGCGAGCGCTTGATGAGCTATTGGCAGGGCTGGCTGGACAACTACTGTGTGCCTGGCGACGAGCAGAAATGCCTGGTGGTCAAGCTGAGCGCGGAAGTGGCGGACCTGTCCGAGATGATGCGCATCACCTTGCGCGACGGCGCCGAGCAGATCATCGACCGCCTGGCTGCCTGCATCGAGCAGGGCCACCTCGACGGATCACTGCCGGCCAGCGCCGCCCGCCAGACCGCCACCGGCCTGTATCAGCTGTGGCTGGGGGCGAGCCTGATGTGCAAGCTGCACCGTGATGTCCGGCCCCTGGAAGACGCCATGGTCACTACCCGGGCGATGCTGGAAAGCTGAATCAAACCGATCCTTTGATACCCGCTGCTAACCAGCGGGTATTTTTGGCCTGGTAACTAGACGACTGGTCTAATAAATGCCGAACCTGGCGACCCGTCGAACGCTTCTTGAAACGCGTCTCTGCCTGTGAAGGAGTTTGAATATGTCTCAGTCGAACCAGATCAATCGCAGTATCGTCCTCGCCTCGCGCCCCCATGGCGCCCCGAGCGAAGCCAACTTCCGCCTCGAATACCAGCCGGTTCCCCGACCCGGCGCCGGGCAGGTGCTGCTGCGCAGCGTCTACCTGTCCCTCGACCCCTACATGCGTGGCCGCATGAGCGACGCACCTTCCTACGCGCCACCCGTGGGCCTGGGTGAGGTGATGGTCGGCGCCACCGTGAGCCGGGTAGAAGTTTCCAAACATCCGGATTACGCCGTCGGCGACTGGGTGCTGGCCTACAGCGGCTGGCAGGACTATGGGCTGTCCGACGGCACGGGCCTGACCCGGCTGGGCGCGGCGCCGGAGCATCCTTCCTATGCCCTGGGTGTGCTGGGCATGCCCGGGTTCACCGCCTACATGGGGCTGCTGGATATCGGTCGGCCCCAGGCCGGGGAAACCCTGGTGGTGGCCGCCGCGACCGGCCCGGTGGGCGCGACTGTGGGCCAGATCGGCAAGCTCAAGGGCTGCCATGTGGTGGGCGTGGCCGGCGGCGCGGAGAAATGCCGCTACGCGGTCGAGGTGCTGGGCTTCGACAGCTGCGTCGATCACCAGGCCGCGGACTTCGCCGAGCAACTGGCCAAGGCCTGCCCCAAGGGCATCGATATCTATTACGAGAACGTCGGCGGCAAGGTCTTCGATGCGGTGCTGCCGCTGCTCAATACCTCGGCGCGGGTGCCGGTGTGCGGGGTGATCGCCCATTACAACGACACCGATTTGCCAGAGGGCAAGGACCGTCTTTCGCTGCTGATGAGCTTGGTGCTGCGCAAGCGCATCAAGATCCAGGGCTTCATCATTTTCGACGACTACGGTTCGCGCTACGACGAGTTCTACCGCGACATGTCGCAATGGTTCGCCGAAGGGCGCATCAAATACCGCGAGGAAGTGGTGGATGAACTGGAAAGCGCGCCCCAGGCCCTGATCGGCCTGCTGCAGGGGAAAAACTTCGGCAAGCTGGTGATTCGCGTCGGCGCCGACGACTGAGCCCCATGGCCAGTCGTCCATGGATGGCTGGCCTGCCTCCTTTGCCGAGCCCGGATTGCAAACCTGGGCAAGCACCATCAATGAACAGGAAACCAGCATGAGTGATGAAATCAGAGTCGTGGCCATCCTCCAGGCCAAGCCGGGCCAGGGCACCGAACTGGAGCGCGTGCTGCGGGCCGGCGTCGCGCCGTCCCGGGCGGAAGCGGGGTGCCTGAGTTACGAGCTGCACCGCGACATCGATCAGGAAGGACGTTTTGTATTCGTCGAAACCTGGGCCGACCGGGCGGCGATAGAAACCCACCGGCAGATGCCGCATTACAAGACCATGATCAACGCGGCGCTCGAGCATGTGCTGGAACGCCAGGTCTGCCTGCTTTCCGCGATTGCCGTGGACAGCCAGCCGGCCCTCTGAGCCAGCGAGCCCTATTGACGAAATAAGGAGTGCGAAGATGAACATCGGTTTTCTCGGGCTGGGCGGCATGGGCGCCGCCATGGCCAGCAACCTGCTCAAGGCCGGTTACCAGGTGAGTGTCTGGAACCGTTCGGCCGACAGCCTCAAGCCACTGCTGGAACAGGGCGCGATCGCGGCGCAGGACCCGATCGATGCGCTGCGCAACGACGTGGTGATCAGCATGCTCGCCGATGACGCCGCCACCCGTTCGGTGCTGCTGGACAGCGGCGCTCTGGCCTCGGCCAAACCCGGGCTGATCCATATCGGCATGGCCACCTTGTCGGTCGGCTTGATCAGCGAACTGGTGGCGCTGCATCGCGAGCGGGGGGTGACCTACATCGCCGCGCCGGTATTCGGCCGCACCGATGTGGCCCGGGCCGGCAACCTGAACATCCTCGCCGCCGGGCCCGCCGAGGCGATTGCCCAGGTCCAGCCGCTGCTGGATGCCATGGGCCAGAAGACCTGGCTGCTGGGCGAAGACCCATTGAGCGCCGCGGTGGTGAAGATCGCCGGCAACTTCATGATCGCCAGCGCCATCGAAACCATGGGCGAAAGCGCCGCCCTGGTGAAAAGCCATGGCGTGGAGCCGAGCCAGTTCATCGAGATCATGACCAGCACCCTGTTCAACGCCCCGGTGTACCGCAACTATGGCCCGCAGATCGCCGAGCAGCGGTTTTCCCCGGCGGCCTTCCGTTTGGTCCTGGGCCTGAAAGACGTCGGCCTGGCGCTGGAAGCCGGTCAAAACCGCCATGTGCCGCTGCCGTTTGCCAGCGTGCTGCGCGATTCCTTGCTGGAGGCGGTCGCCCGGGGCGATGGCGAGCTGGACTGGACGGCACTGGCGCGGATACCGCTGCGGCGCTCCGGGCAGGACTGACGCCTGATCTCACGCCGCGACTCACGCCCGCGCCCAGGTCTACAGGTAGCTCCACAACGCCTGGGAAACCGGGGTCGGCTGGCCGCTGCCGAACAGCGTCTGGCCGATCTGCAGGCCCAGTTGCCGGTAGCTTTCGAACTGCGCTTCGTCGAAGAACTGGTTGGCGGTGCTTTCGTTGGGGAAGGTCGGGTGGGCGTTGGCGTAATTGAGCACGTCCACCGGCACCCCGGCGATCAGGCGTGGCTTGAGCAACAGGATCCGCGCGGTGCGCTGGCCCTGGCGATCGAGCACGTTGAACAGCATCGCGCAGCGCAGGCTGTCGTCGGGGCCCGGGTGGCTGAAGTTGCGGGTATGGCCGAAGTAGGGCGCCAGTAATGGCACCCTATGCACGTCCAGGTCTTCCACGATCTCCAGGGCCTGGTCGATCCGCGCCAGGCGGATCAGGTTGGCCAGGTCGTCGAACTGGTAGGTCGGATCGGCTCCGCAATCGCACAAGACAATCAGCTCGATCTTGCGCCCCTCGCGGATCAGCTCGTAGGTGGCGGTGTTCTCGAAATGGCCGCCGTCGGACAGGTACTGATAGTTGCGATTCAGGCCGTGGAAACTCGCACTCAACTCATAGAACAGGTAAGTCTGTGTCGGAAACACCGTGCCCCATAACTTGTCCCGCGAACGCCGGGGCCTGTCGGACTTTTTGTCGCCTTCAAGAAAATTGCTCGGCCACCAGGTTCCCAGGCGCAGGTTGGTCAGGCCGAACGACAGCGAAGTACCCAATGTCGTGGCCCGGCCAAGGCCGGTGGAGATCGCCGCGCCGGAGGTCGCTGCCCAATCGGCCAGCCCTCGTGGCTGGTAGATCTCGCTGAACCGTTTGTTCTTGATCGAGCGTTTGCGCGGTTCGCCGTCGAGGATGTAGCTGACGCTGTCGGGTGCCTCCGCGCCATTGGGGGCCAGGCACAACGGCTTGCCCTTGCGGTCGCGTTGCACCAGCTGCTCGGCCGGGTCGACGGTGAGGTTCAGGGTGACGTTGATCAGGTGCACCGGCGCGCAGGTGGTGACGCCGTAGTAGTGCTCGATCGGCACATCGTCGCCGGGCAGGGCTTCAGCGACGCTCAGGTGCTGCTTGCGGATCTTGGGCGTGCTGCCGGCGAAGCGCAGGCCGTTGGAGGCGCCCAGATACGCCCGGGTCAGCCGGCTGCGATAGAAGGATTGCAACGAGGACAGGTTGAGAAAGCCAATGAAGTTCCCCGCCCCCAGGCTCAGGATCAACGCCAGCCCAGCCAGGCCGCACAGGCGCGCCACGGTGTCGGCATCCAGCCCCTGATAGCGCACGAACTGCACCAGCAGCCCCCAGAGCAGGGCCACCAGCAGAAAGATAGCGATGCCCGCGACACCGGCGATCAGGCTCAGGGGTAGGCGGCTCACCCAGCCGGGCAGGGCCTTGTCGTCGAGCAGGAGGGAGAGGGCGCGGATTGCGCCGATCAACAGCGGCAGGGCGACGGTGGGCGACATCAGTTGCGCGCGTTGCTCGCTGGTGTAGATCCACTGGGCCAGCCAGGGTACGAGGGCGAAGAAGCCCAGCACCAGGGTGAAGATCAGGACCTGGGCCAGGTAGCGGGTAACCAGCACCCGGTAGGTGCGCACGCAGTTGTTACGCGCCAGGGCGTCGTCCTTGTCGCGCTTGAAACGCAGGCGCAGGGCCACGCCGATGCAGGCCAGCACCCCGAGCCAGCTGACCACCCCGCAGACGATCAGCAGTGTGCGCAGTTCAACGTCCAGCCCCCTGGGTGTAAAGGCCAGGGCGATGAACAGGGCCCCGGCCGCGCTGTACAGCAGCGTCGCCCAGTTGAGCAGGCGCACCGCGTCGTCCTGGTTCTTGCGGAAATACACCATCCAGAACGCCAGCATCAGCGGTATCACCCCGAACACTGTCGCCCCTCCCGGCAGCCACCAGAGCGAACCGCATAAGGGGTTGATCAGGCCCATGGGCAGCAGGGCAGTGATCGGTGAACACAGGTCGCTACCGGCGATGCTCACTTGCAGCAACGTGGCCAGGGCCAGGGTGCACAACAGCGGCATGCCGATCACGACATGCAGCGCCAGCAGGTTGCGTAGCGACAGGCCCAGGACATAGAACAGGTCGCCCGAACCGCCCGGGGTCAGGTAGCGGCCGTTCTCCCGCAGCCAGGCCAGCGGCGCTTCGCCCACCGGGGCCTTGGCGTAGTTGATATGGGTGTGGATGCGCCCCGGGGGCTCGAAGTCGAGCACTTCATAGGCATCTTCCGCGGCCTGCACTTCGGGACTGGCCACCACCTGGGCGTTTTCCCGCCCACGCAGGCGCCCGGGCAGGAACAGGCTGCCGAAAAACGAACCCAGGTAACCGCCACCGCTGACGGTGGACAGGTAGTCGAACTGCGCCAGCAGGCGCTTGCCGATGCCCGGTTCTTCGCCCACGGCATCCGGCGCCCTGGCCCGGGCCATGGCTTGCAACACGCCGAGGCAGAAGGTGGCGCTGCGAATGCCGCCACCGGACAGGGCGACGGCCCAGTGGCCGGCGTTTTTGCGCGCGAGCCCCAGCAGATCCCTGCGTTGGTCGATACGGCTGTGTTCGGCGTGAAACTGAGCATCCTGAGCCGAAGAAGCGGGCTTGTTCCTGTCCATGTGCAGCCCTCGCGAAAGGGAGGGGGATCCGTCCCTCACGAGTAAGTTAAAGCAGGAAAACAGCAGGTTGCCAGCAGGGTTTCCGACAGCCGGAACGGTGAGACTGAAGCCCGATAGCCAATCGAAATTACCCCTGGCTTTTCATCGCCAAATGGACGTATTGACCCGCTCGCCATGGCCTAGTATGGCGGCTGTAGGGCGTTGTAAGGCGACTGGCGTACCGAGGTTAACCGGCCCGGCGCGCAGGCAGTCGGTTGTTCGGCCATCAGAAAAAGAACCGGTCGCGACACAGGTGTCCCCCAAGGACAGAGGGACCGGTCCGCAGCACGTGCAAGGAGCAGCGCATGACACCCGTGAAGCTGATGTTGAGCATTTTCCTTCCTTTGGTGCTGTTACAGGGCTGTAGCAGCGACACGAAAAAACCCTGCGGCGACAAACCCGGCGAGCGACTCGACGAAGCCAAGTGCGTCGGCCGCGATGCCAACAGCCTCAGAGGCGCCGACGAGGACTACTACGCCGACATGGACTACGGCGTGTCCAAGCAACCGCAGTTGCTGGTCGAGCGACTGTCGCCCTTCATCCCCGGCATTACCGAACAGCAGGCGCTCCAGGCCTTCGCCCGCGGGCGCAACAACTGGATCGTCTGGACCGCGGGCAACGATGCACTGTGGGACAAACTTTCGCGCGACAGCGTCGGCAACCTCGACCTGCTCAAGACCATCTCCAACCACCCGAGCCTGAAATACAACCGCGATAAACGCTGGCAAGTGCTGGGGGTGGTCAACGAACCCTGCTACGTCAAGGGCGAGGGGCCCCGCGATGATCGCTACGGCCTGTGGCTGGACAAGCGCGACCCATCCTGCGCCGCCGACCCCTTCGAGAACGAAACCAAGTACCCCGGCGTGAAGATCGGCGCCCGCGGCAAGAACCTGCCGGTGGGTTCCTATTACGGCTACGGCACCGGGATCGTCGGCCTGCGGCTGTTCCCCAACCCGGAGTTCGACGAGCACGCGCAGAAGAAGTGGGACGCCAAGCGCTATTACGAAGACCCCGCCTATTACAACGACAGCAAGCTGGTGAAACCTTACCGCGTCGGCATGTCCTGCGGCTTCTGCCATGTCGGGCCGAACCCGACCAACCCGCCGGCCAACCCTGAACATCCGGCCTGGTCCAACCTCAACTCCAACCCCGGCGCGCAGTACTTCTGGGTCGACCGGATCTTCATGTGGAACCAGGACCCGAGCAGCTTCCCGTACCAGCTGTTCCACACCTCGAAACCGGGGGCGCTGGACACCTCGTTCGTCTCCACCGACTACATCAACAACCCGCGGACCATGAACGCGGTCTACAACCTCAAGGCGCGCATCGAGCTGGCCTCGAACCTGGGCAAGGAAAAACTCGCCGGTGGCGGGCTGAACAACCGCCAGTTCAACGAGGTGCCCGGCGTGCCGCCGGACAGCCCGCTGGCGCAGTTCTACAAGAAGCCTGACACCGTATTCACCCCGCGGGTGCTCAAGGACGGTGCCGATTCGGTGGGCGCGCTCGGGGCATTGAACCGGGTGTTCATCAATATCGGCCTGTACAGCGAGGAGTGGACCACCCACTTCCGGCCGCTGATCGGCGGCAAGCCGATCACCCCGTTCCGTATCGACGTGGCGCGCAAGAACTCCTCCTACTGGAACGCCAACGAGGCACAGACCCCGGACCTGGCGCTGTTCTTCCTGGCCTCGGCGACCCCGGACTACCTGAAGAACGCCCCCGGTGGCGCGGCGCACCTGAGCGAGCCGGCGGCAGTGCTGGAGCGCGGCAAGGAAGTCTTCGCCGACACCTGCGCCCGTTGCCACTCCAGCAAACTGCCGGAAAAGGCCTGGACCTTCTTTCCCGACCATGGCTGCGTGAACGACGGTTACCTCAAGTGCTGGAACAATTACTGGACCTGGAGCAAGACACCGGAGTTCAAGACCGCGATGCGGGCCATCGTCAAGGATGAGAAGTTCCTCACCGACAACTTCCTCTCCACCGAACTGCGGGTGCCGGTGACCCTGACGGAAACCAACGCCTGCAGCCCGCTGGCGACCAACGCCTTGGGCGGCAATATCTGGGACAACTTCTCGTCGGAGTCGTACAAGCAGTTGCCGGCGGTAGGCTCGGTGCTGGTGCAGAACCCCTACAGCGGCGAACCCTGGGAATACGCGATGCCGGCCGGCGGACGTGGTTATACGCGGCCAGCCTCGCTGGTCAGTGTGTGGTCCACCGCGCCGCTGCTGCTGAACAACCGTTTGGGTCAGTTCCACTGGAAGGGTGGGGTGGAGGACCGCATGGCGTCCTTCGACAACGCGATCGGGATGCTGCTGTGGCCGGAAAACCGCACAGGCGACTTCCAGGTCATGACCCGCTCCGGCAAGACCCACATGGGCACCGTCGACGTCACCAGTGAAACCAGCTACCTACGAGTCAGCAGTGGCTACCTGCCGACCTTCCTGCAAAACCTCGAAGGCCTGCTCAGCCGCTTGCTGCCGTGGCTGTTCGGCGAGGACGGCATCCAGCTCGGGCCGATCCCGCAAGGTACGCCGGTGAGCCTGCTGTCCAACATCGACCTGGAGAAACGCGACCAGGTGCTGGACCTGCTGCTGAAGATCAAGCACGACCTCAAGCAACTGCCGCCAGGTGCCTCCGACGAGGAAGCGCGCAAGGTCTTCGCCGGCCTGGTCAAGCCGCTGCTGCAGGTGAGCAAGTGCCCGGACTTCGTGGTGGACAAGGGGCATTACTTCGGCACCAGTTTCCTCAAGGAGGAAGCGCCCCTGAGTGATGCAGACAAACGGGCATTGATCGCCCTGCTGAAAACTTTCTAGGTGGCCAGCGATGAACAACGAAACGGATTACGAGTACATCGTGGTCGGGTCCGGGGCAGGGGGCGGCACAGTCGCCGCCCGCCTGGCCGAACAGGGACGCAAAGTATTGGTGCTGGAGTCGGGTAGCGACCCGGTGGCCACGGGCAATGCCCCGCGGCTGCCGGAGGAGTACCAGGTGCCGGCGTTCCACCCGCGCTCCACCGAGAACGATGCAATGCGCTGGGACTTCTTCGTGCGCCACTACAGCGACGACGCCCGCCAGCTGCAGGACCCCAAGTTCACCCGGACCTTCCAGGGCGAGAATGTCGACGGGGTGCTGTACCCGCGGGCCAGCTGCCTGGGCGGCTGCACCGCGCACAACGCGATGATCACCGTCTACCCGCACAATCAGGACTGGGACCATATCGCGCAGATCACCGGCGATCCGTCGTGGAAAGCCAGTGCCATGCGCGAGCACTTCCAGAACCTGGAGAACTGCCATCACCGGCCGCTCCAGCGGTTTCTCTCCTGGTTCGGCATCAACCCGTCGCGGCATGGCTTCAAGGGCTGGCTGCACGTGGAGAAGGCGATTCCGGAGGCGGCGTTCGACGACCAGTCGCTGGTGCGTTCGATCGTCGACGCCGCCGAGCAGGCGTTCAAGACCCTGGGCGAAACCCTCAAGCGCATCGGCTGGCAGTTGCAGGGCGTGGGCGACCCCAACGACTGGCGGCTGGTACGCGAGGAAGCCATCGGCCTGCGCTATCCGCCGCTGGCCACCCGGCACCACCATCGCAACGGCACCCGCGAACGCCTGCTGGATGTGCAAAAGCGCCACCCGGACAACCTGCACATCGAGCTGGATGCGCTGGTGACCCGGGTGTTGCTCGATGACCAGCAGCGCGCCTATGGCGTGGAGTACATCAAGGGCGCGCGCCTGTATCGGGCCTGCACCTTGCCGCGCAATGCCTCCGGTGAACTGCGCCAGGTGCACGCCAGCCGCGAAGTGATACTCGCCGGCGGCGCCTTCAACACCCCGCAGCTGCTGATGCTCTCAGGGATAGGCCCGCGCGACACTCTGGAGGCCATGGATATCCAGGTGCGGGTCGAGTTGCCGGGCGTGGGACGCAACCTGCAGGACCGCTACGAGGTCGGGGTGGTCAACCGGATGAACTTCGAGAATTGGGAAGTGCTCAAGGGCGCGCGCTACGCCAAGGGCGATCCACAGTACGAGGAGTGGGCCAAGGGCAAGGTCGGGGTCTACAGCACCAACGGCGCGGTCCTGGCGATCATCAAGAAATCCCTGAAGCAACGGCCGCTGCCGGACCTGTTCTGCTTCTCCCTGCTGGCGCTGTTTCGCGGTTATTTCCCCGGCTACTCGAAGCTGATCGTCGAGCACTTGAACTACCTGACCTGGGCAATACTCAAGGCCCATACCAACAACAACGCCGGCTACGTCACCCTGCGCTCAAAGGACCCGGCCGACACCCCGCTGATCAACTTCCATTACTTCGAGGAGGGCAACGACACCCATGGCGAAGACCTGCAGTCGGTGGTGGAGGGCATCAAGTTCGTGCGCAACCTGGCCCAGCCGCTGAAAGACGCCGGGCTGATCGCCAGCGAAGAATTGCCCGGCGATGAAGTGCAGACCGACGAGCAGCTCAAGACCTTCGTCATGAACCAGGCCTGGGGCCACCACGCCTCCTGCACCTGCCCGATCGGCGCCGACGACGACCCGATGGCCGTACTCGACAGCGCCTTCCGCGTGCGCGGCGTGGGCAACCTGCGGGTGGTCGACGCATCGATCTTCCCGAAAATCCCCGGGTTCTTCATCGTCACCTCGATCTATGTCGCGGCGGAGAAGGCGGCGCAGGTGATCCTGCAGGATGCTGTCGCGGTACGGGCGCAGGCGGTGCGGGGGGCAGGGCAGGCTACGGCCAGTGCGGACAGAGCGACCACGGTGGAGGCGATGGTTGCGTCAAAACGCTGAACCATGGGCAAAGGCCGAGCCGTCGAGAGGCTCGGCCTTTTTTTGCCTTCACGGCGTGCCCGGATGCGGATCCGGATACTCAGCCATCAGCTCAAGCGGCTTGGCATAAGGCCCATCCCACAATTGCGCGTGCAGTTCGCCGATGCGCTTGGCCATCGCGTTGTCATGCATCACCACTTCCAGGTTGCGCGAATTGTCCAGGTAGCCGCCGAGCCAGTTGCTGGTGCCGACCCAGGCCACCTGCCCATCGATGTCCATGGTCTTGCTGTGAATCACCCGCGCATAGGGAATGAACCCTTGGGACGCCTGGGGCAGGGTGACGATCCTGACCTGGACATTGGGCAGCACCGCCAGGCTTTTCAGGTAGGGCAGTTCCAGTTTGTCGGTGTTCCAGTTGGACACCAGCAACTTGATCGACACACCCCGCGCCGCGGCTGCCCGCACGGCATTGTCGATCACCGCGTAATAGGGCCGGGTCCGCTCAGGTCCGTAGGACAGCGGCGCATAGTCCAGCAGCTGCACCCGTACTTCGTGCTTCGCTTCAGCCAACAGCCGCGGCAACTCCAGTTGCGAATCGCCCACGCCGGGCGGGTTGTAGCGTTGCGGGCTGGCCACCAGGTAGTTGCCGCTGCGTGCCGGCTGCTGGCCGGCGGCGGGCAGGGGTACCGGCTGGTTTGCCGCCAGGGCCGCCTGGGCCTGCCAGTCCTGTTCGAAGATCGCCTGCACCTGGGCCACGGTGGCTTCATCGCTGATGCGCAACCCGGTTTCGTGGATGTGCTCCAGCGAGCGCCAGTCGAAGTTCTGGCTGCCGACGAACGCCTGTTTGCCGTCCACCACCATGTACTTGGCATGGATGATCCCGCCGCTCACCCGGGCATAGGGCAGCACCCGGAAGCTCAGGTTGGGAATTGCCCGCAAGCGCTCCAGGGTCGCGGGCTCTGACAGCTTCAGGCCCTTTTCCTCGAGCAGGAAGCGGATCTTCACGCCGCGTTTGCCGGCCGCCTCAAGGTGTTCGATCACCTTGCCCAGCACCGACCCGGGATGGTCCGCCGCATAAAACTGGCCGATATCGATCTGGCTTTTCGCCCCATCGAACAGCTCGATCCATACGGGGCCGGGTTGCCGCAAATCCGCCGTGCCAAGCGCGGTGTCCACCGGCACCGTATGCACCAGCTCGAACCCCGGAATGACAAAGTCCGCCTGGACCAGCGGACTGATGAGCAAGCCAGCCAGGCCTGCGATCCGAACGCTGAGCAGCGCTCGTGGAAACTTCATGCATACGGACATAGGCGTCCTCATATGAAAGAAAGGCGGGCGCCCCCTGCGCCCGCCCCGGGAGTCACGCGGTACGGCTGTGCAACGGGGTCGGTGCCCGATGCGGCACCTCATCCTGCACCCGGGCGCCGGTGGCCGCGCGGATCAGCAGCATCTTCAATTGATCGTTGATGCGCTCCAGGCTGTCCTGGAAAAAGTTATGGAACACCACGCAGAACAGGGCGATGGCGATGCCCAGTCCGGTGGCGAACAACGCCGTGCCGATACCGCCGGAAATCTGGCCCGGGTCGGACACACCGGCACTGGCCAGGGCCTTGAAGGTATCGATGATCCCCAGGATGGTCCCCAGCAAGCCTAGCAAAGGGGCGGCGGTGGTGATGGTTTCGATGATCCACAGGCTGCGGGCCAGCGGGGCGCGGGTCGACAGGTATTGGCTCTCGATCACATCGTCCAGGTCCTTGCGCGAGCCGTGGGCAGCCTTTTGCGCCAGGACCGGCAGGACCATGCTCAAGGGCAGGCTGTCGCGGCGGGTGGCGTCTTGCGGCAGATCCCGCTCGCTGTGCACGTGGCTGCCCAGGGCCTCCATCAACGAGCGGGCCTGGCGCCGCACATAGGCAAAGTAGAGACCGCGCTCGATGGCGATGAAGATCGCGATGGCCACCGCGGCATACATCACATAGAAGGTGATGTCGTGAAGCAGGTTCATGTCCATGATGCTTTACCTCATTCTTCGATAAATGGCGGATGACGATCAGAAATTCGCTTCCAGGGAGACGGTCACGGTGCGTTCCAGGCCCACGATGTAGGCCGGGTCGCCGTCACGAAAACCGCCGTAGGTCGCGGCGTTGGTCTTGGTGGTGTACACGCCGTCCAGGTACTTCTTGTCGAACAGGTTGTCGACGTTCAGGCGCAGGGTCGCGTCCTTGACCACTTTCTTGTCCACCGGCAGGTAGATGCCGGCACCCAGGTTGAACACGGTGCGTCCGGAAATGGCTTCGTCGTTGGTCAGGTCGCCATACAGCTTGCTGGTGTACTTGCCGCCGAAGGTGCCGTAGAAGCGCCCGTCGTCGTAGCCGATGTTGGCCGCCAGCATGTTCTTCGGCACGTTGGCGAACTGCTTGCCGCTGGTGGGCAGGACAATGGCCTTGCCTGCGTTGTAGACGGTCAGGTCGTCCTGTTGCTCGGCGCGGGTGTAGGTATAGGAGGTGTAGTAGTTGAAGTGGTGGGGCAGCAGGCCGCTCCATTCCAGTTCCAGGCCGCTGTTGTCGACGGCGCCGGCGTTGATGTCGGCGAAGTCGCCGTTGATGTCTCGGGACGAGACCTGGCGGTCCTTGAACTGCATGTAGAACAGGGTGGCGGCCAGGGTCATGTCGTCGCCGCTGTAGCGCCAGCCCAGCTCATGGTTCCAGCTGGTTTCCGGCTTGGAATCGATGGAGCCGACGCCCTGGTCGTAGAGCACGTAGTTCTGCGGGATGCGCATGTTGCGCGACAAGCTGTAGAACAGCTGGTTACGCTCGTCGAGCTGGTATTTCAGGCCGGCGTTGGGCAGCAGCTTGTTATAGGTCTGGCTGCGTTTTTCCGGCTGCTCGGTGAGGCTGCCGTGGTTGGTGCCGTCGCGCTTGACGTTCATGTAGGCGAGGCCGGCCACCAGGGTCCAGTCCGGGGCGAAATACCAGGTGTCCTGGGCCCAGACTTTCTGCGCCGGGGTAACGGTGAAGCGGTCGCGGCCCTGGACCTTGTTGCCATTGGCGTCCACCACGTTATCCGAATCCGGCCAGGTGCTTTCCGGCTTGCCGCTGCTCTTGAGCGGAATGAACGGCTGGGTCTGGCTCTGGCGCGCGCGCTCATACCAGTAGCCGAATTGCAGGCTGTGATCGCCCAGGTCCCAGTTCAGCTTGGTGGTGATGCCCGGGCGCCAGGTCTGGGTCCGCGAAGGGCGGTAGTAGACGCCGCTGGTGGAGGAACCGTCGGCGTTGTACTGGGCGGCGGTCTGCAGGTTACTGAGGTCGAACACGCCGCCCCGGTTCGAACCGCTGTTCAGCGCATAGCTGGAGGCGCCCACGCCGCTGCCATTGCCCCAGTAGTAATACGGGATGACCGACAGGGCCAGGTTGTCGGCCAGCTTGAATTGGCTGTTAAGCACCGCGGTAAAGGTCTGGAACGGGTTCTGCGCCAGGGCGTAGTAGCTGCTGACCTTACCGTTGCTGCCCAGGGCCGGCGTCGAAGGGTAGGGGTCGTACTTGCGACCGTTCTGCTGGAACTGGGTCTTGGTCAACTGGCTGTAGCTGTTGTTGTCCTGCTCGTGGTACTTGAGGATCAGGTTGGCCGTGTTGCCGCCGCCCATGTCGAAGAAGCTGTTCCATTCCACCTTGTCCGCCCGTACCGCACCGTCGCCGCGCCATTTCTCGCCTTCGGTGTGGGACAGCGAGAGCCAGTTGCTCAGGCCGTTGACTTCGCCGGTATTGAGCCGGGCGAAGGTCTTGAAGGTGCCGTTGCTGCCCGCCACCTGCTTGACGAAGGCACCGGTTTCCTTGGTCGGGCGGATGGTCACTATGCCGATGTTGCCGCCACTGGAGCCGATGTGCGGGCCATCGGCTTCGGCCGCGCCCTGGGTGACGAAGATCTGCTCGATGTTTTCCGGGTCGCCCAACAGGTTGGAGTACAGCGCGTAGTTGCCGGAGTCGTTGATCGGCATGCCGTCCACCGACATCCCCACTTGGTCGGAGTTGAGCCCGCGCATGGTGAAGCGGAAACCCGAAAGCCCGGTGGCGTCTTCGCTGGAGATGTTCAGGCCCGGGGTGTATTTGAGCTTGTCGACGGCGTTGCCGGTGGCGGTCTGTTTGTCCAGCGCCTCCTTGGTCACCGTGGAGCGCGCCTTGATGCTCTCCTCCTGGACCATGTAGCCACCGCCCGCCGTGGCCTTGCCTTGCACGCCAATGGTGCCGACGTCGCTGTCGCTGGTGTCTGCCATGGCGATTCCATGGCCCATGCTCGCGGCAACGAGTGCCAGATGAATCCGGGTGAACTTCATCACTGTCGTCCTGCTGTTGGGTGCTTACTGCACGCTGTAGTTGAAGGTGGCGGTGAAACGTTGCTCGTTGCGCCCACCGAAGGCTTGCTCGGGGAACGGCTTGACCTGCTTGATCCGGCGCAGGCTGTTGGTGGCGGCCCGGTTCAGCAGCATGCTCGAGGCCTGGGTCTGGATCCCGGAGTCGAGGACGCGGCCCTGGCGATCCACCAGCAGCCAGACCACCACCTCGCCAGTGGGGCGTTCGAGGGAGGCCTGGCGTCCGCT
>NZ_JACNAC010000090.1:0-18257 GCF_017349775.1 Pseudomonas sp. GW460-12-10-14-TSB1 | reverse complement strand
ACGGCGCCGATATCCATCGCTGGAACCGCAACGAGCTGGGGCCTTACATCGGTTATCTGCCCCAGGACATCGAGCTGTTTTCCGGAAGCATCGCCGAGAACATCGCGCGCTTTCAGGAGGCCGATCCGCAGAAGGTGGTGCAGGCCGCGCAACAGGCCGGCGTGCACGACCTGATCCTGCGCCTGCCCCAGGGCTACGACACCTTGCTGGGCGATGACGGCAGCGGCCTGTCCGGCGGCCAGAAGCAGCGCGTGGCCCTGGCCCGGGCGCTGTATGGCCAGCCGCGCCTGGTGGTGCTCGACGAGCCGAACTCCAACCTCGACACCGTGGGCGAAAGCGCCCTGGCGTCCGCCATCGCGCAGATGAAGGCCCAGGGCACCAGCGTGATCCTGGTGACCCACAGATCCTCGGCGCTGGCCCAGGCCGACAAGCTGCTGGTGCTGAACGAAGGGCGCCTGCAGGCCTTCGGCCCGAGCCAGGAAGTGCTCAAGGCGCTGTCCAGCGGTGCCCAGGCTCAGGCGCAAAATCAAAACCAGGCCCAGCCCCAGGAACAGCAGCAGCGGGAAAAAACCTCGGCCCCGACGGCCCCGGGCGGCTTGAGCATGAGCCGCCAGTATCAGGCCCCGACACGGAACCCAGGCGCATGAGCAAGGACAGCGAAATGATGATCGAACAAGGTTACGCGCCGGAGCGTCCCGAGCGCGATGCGCGGTTTTTCGCGCGTATGGGCTGGGTGCTGGCGCTGGCCGGCGCCGGCAGCTTTTTTCTCTGGGCGGCCCTGGCGCCGCTGGACCAGGGCATCCCGGTGCAAGGCACTGTGGTGGTTTCGGGCAAGCGCAAGGCCGTGCAATCCATGAGCGGCGGGGTGGTCAGCCGGATCCTGGTGCGTGAAGGCGAGGCGGTGAAGCAGGGCCAGCCGCTGTTCCGCCTGGACCAGACCCAGGTCGAGGCCGACGTGCAGTCGCTGCAAGCGCAGTACCGCATGGCCTGGGCCAGCCTGGCGCGCTGGCAGAGCGAGCGTGACAACCTCAAGCAGGTGAGCTTTCCCGAGGCCCTGAGCGCCGATCCCGACCCACGCCTGGCCCTGGTGCTGGAAGGCCAGCGGCAACTGTTCAGCAGCCGGCGCGAGGCCTTCGCCCGCGAGCAGGCGGGGATCCGCGCCAGTATCGAAGGCGCCACCGCGCAACTGGCCGGGATGCGCCGGGCGCGTACCGACCTCAACAACCAGGCCGAGTCCCTGCGCCAGCAGCTGGCCAACCTGCAGCCCCTGGCGGACAACGGCTACATCCCGCGCAACCGCCTGATGGAGTACCAGCGCCAGCTGTCCCAGGTGCAGCAGGAACTGGCGCAGAACACCGGCGAAAGCGGGCGGGTGGAACAGGGCATTCTCGAGTCGCGGCTCAAATTGCAGCAGCACAGCGAGGAGTACCAGAAGGAAGTGCGCAGCCAGCTGGCCGACGCCCAACTGAAAAGCCTGACCCTGGAGCAGCAGCTGACCTCGGCCGGTTTCGACCTGCAGCACAGCGAGATCCTCGCGCCCGCCGACGGCATTGCGGTCAACCTCGGGGTGCACACCGAAGGGGCGGTGGTCCGCCCCGGGGAAAACCTGCTGGAGATCGTGCCCCAGGGCACTCGCCTGGAAGTGGAAGGGCACCTGCCGGTGAACCTGATCGACAAGGTCGGCAGCCACTTGCCGGTGGACATCCTCTTCACCGCCTTCAACCAGAGCCGCACGCCGCGGGTGTCCGGCGAGGTCAGCCTGATCTCCGCCGACCAGATGGTCGATGAAAAGACCGGCGTGCCTTACTACGTGCTGCGCAGCAGCGTCAGCGACCAGGCCATGGAAAAGCTCAACGGCCTGGTGATCAAGCCGGGCATGCCGGCGGAGATGTTCGTCCGTACCGGCGAGCGCTCGCTGCTCAACTACCTGTTCAAACCCCTGCTCGACCGGGCGGGTTCCGCATTGACCGAGGAATAAGGATGTTCCGTCGCATGAGTCAGCTTTCCATCTTCGGAGCCACAGTCGCTTTGCTGGTATGCACCAACGCCCAGGCCATGGGGCCGTTCCAGGTCTACGAACAGGCCCTGCGCAACGACCCGGTGTTCCTCGGGGCGATCAAGGAGCGCGATGCCGGCCTGGAGAACCGCATCATCGGCCGCGCCGGGCTGCTGCCGAAACTCAACTACAGCTACAACAAGGGCCGCAATAACTCTCAGGCCACCGTGCCCGACGGTCGCGGCGGCACCAGCCACGATGACCGCAACTACGACAGCTACGGCTCCACCTTCACCCTGCAACAGCCGCTGATCGACTACGAGGCCTATGCCTCCTACCGCAAGGGCGTGGCCCAGGCGCTGTTCGCCGACGAGAACTTTCGCGGCAAGAGCCAGGAGCTGCTGGTACGGGTGCTGACCTTCTACACCCAGGCGCTGTTCGCTCAGGATCAGATCGAGATCGCCCAGGCCAAGAAGAAGGCCTTCGAGCAGCAGTTCCAGCAGAACGAGCACATGTTTCGCCAGGGCGAGGGCACCCGCACCGACATTCTCGAAGCGGAATCGCGCTACGAGCTGGCCACCGCCGAGGAGATCGAGGCCCGCGACGAGCAGGACGCGGCGCTGCGCGAGCTGGGTGCGTTGATCGGCGTGCCGACCGTGGACATCCGCGACCTCGACCCGCTGCGCGATCGTTTCGAGTCCTTCACCCTGTCGCCGGCCAACTACGACGCCTGGCATGAACTTGCGATCAGCAACAACCCGAACCTGGCCTCCCAGCGCCAGGCCGTGGAAGTGGCGCGTTACGAGATCGAGCGCAACCGCGCCGGCCACCTGCCGCGGCTCAGTGCCTATGCCACCTCGCGCCGGGTCGAGTCGGAAAGCGGCAACACCTACAACCAGCGCTACGACACCAACACCATCGGCATCGAAATCAGCATGCCGCTGTACGCCGGTGGCGGTGTCTCGGCGGCCACCCGCCAGGCCAGCCGGACCATGGAGCAGGCCGAGTACGAGCTGGATTCGCAGACCCGCACCACCTTGATCGAGCTGCGGCGCCAGTTCAGCGCCTGCCTATCCGGGGTCAGCAAGCTGCGCGCTTATCAGAAGGCGCTGACCTCGGCCGAGGCCCTGGTGATCTCTACCAAGCAGAGCATCCTCGGCGGCGAACGGGTCAACCTCGACGCGCTGAACGCCGAGCAACAGCTGTACACCACACGCCGCGACCTGGCGCAGGCCCGTTACGACTACCTGATGGCCTGGACCAAGTTGCACTACTACGCAGGCACCCTGCGTGAAGATGACCTGGCCCGGGTCGACGAAGCTTTCAGGCCCGGCTCATGAACTGACAAAAAGGCGGCCGCGGGCGGCCCGACCTGACATTTTCGACAAAAACAAAAAACGAGAAGTCATCACATGGATAGACGCTTTTATCAGCTCAAGGCGCTGAGTCGCCGCTCGTTGCTGGCATGTTCCACGCTATCGGCGGTAGCACTGCCCGGCGTGGTCCAGGCGCAGTACCAAGAAACCGGCCAGTTGGGGGTGCCGGCCAGTTGGCAATCGGCCGAATACACCCAGGACTGGGGCCTGGAACGCATGCGCGCCAGTTCCGCCTATGCCGCCGGCATCACCGGCAGCGGGGTGAAGATCGGCGCCCTCGACTCGGGTTTCGACGCCAGCCATGGCGAAGCATCGCCCGAGCGCTTCCACGGGGTCACCGCCAGCGGCACCTACGTCGACGGCACGCCGTTCAGCGTCTCCGGGGTGCTCAACGGCAACAACGACAGCCATGGCACCCATGTCACCGGCACCATGGGCGCGGCCCGCGACGGCGTTGGCATGCACGGCGTGGCCTTCAATGCCCAGGTCTATGTGGGCAACACCAACAAGAACGACAGCTTCCTGTTCGGCCCGACCCCGGACCCGCAGTATTTCAAGGCGGTGTACGGCGCCCTGGCGGATGCCGGGGTGCGCGCCATCAACAACAGCTGGGGCAGCCAGCCGCCGGGTGTCAGCTACCAGACCCTGGGCGACCTGCACGCCGCCTATGCCCAGCACTATGGCCAGATCACCTGGCTGGACGCGGCGGCCGATGTATCGCGTCAGGGCGTGATCAACGTGTTCAGCGCCGGCAACAGCGGTTACGCCAACGCCAGCGTGCGCGCGGCGCTGCCGTACTTCCAGCCGGAGCTGGAAGGGCACTGGCTGGCGGTGTCCGGCCTGGATGCCAATAACCAGCAGCGCTACAACCAGTGCGGCGTCGCCAAGTATTGGTGCGTGGCCGCGCCCGGGCGGCTGATCTCCAGCACCGTGCCCGGCGGCGGTTACGCCACCAAGTCCGGCACCTCGATGGCCGCGCCCCATGCCACGGGCGCGCTGGCCCTGGTGATGGAGCGTTATCCCTACATGAACAACCAGCAGGCCCTGGAGGTGCTGCTGACCACCGCCACCCAGCTGGACGGCTCGATCACCGAGGCGCCCACCAGCCTGGTCGGCTGGGGCGTGCCCAACCTGGAGCGGGCCATGCACGGCCCCGGGCAGTTGCTGGGGGCGTTCGACGCCAACCTGGGCGCCGGGCAGGGCGACGTCTGGAGCAACGACATCTCGGACAAGGCGCTGCTGCAGCGCCAGGGCGAAGACGCCGCCGAACACGCGGCCTGGCAACAGACCCTGAAGGACAAGGGCTGGGAAAACGGCCTGGGTGCCGGCGCCAGCCAGCAGGACAAGACCGACTACGCCGTTGGTATGGCCCGCGACGCGGCCGCGGCGCAACGGGTGTACGAAGGCAGCCTGATCAAGTCCGGCGCCGGCTGGCTGGTGCTCGGCGGCAACAACAGCTATCGCGGCGCGACCACGGTCAATGGCGGCTTGCTGACAGTCAATGGTTCGCTGGCCTCCAGCGTCACGGTCAATGACGGCGGCACCCTCGGCGGTTCCGGCCGCATCGGCGCGCTGCTGGCCAACAGCGGCGCCACTGTGGCCCCGGGCAACTCCATCGGCACCTTGCAGGTGGCGGGGGACGTGACCTTCCAGCCGGGCTCGACCTATGCCGTGGAGCTGTCGCCCACCAGCAGCGACCGTATCGTCGCCGGCGGCAAGGCCACCCTGAATGGCGCCGGGGTCACCCTGGCCCTGGAAAACAGCCCGCAGCTGCTCAGCCTCGAACAGACGCAAAGCCTGATCGGCAGCCAGTACCAGATCCTCCAGGCGGCGAACGGTATCGACGGCCGCTTCGGTTCGGTGGAACCCAACTACCTGTTCCTCGGTGGCAGCCTCGATTATTCCGCCAGCGGCGTACAGCTGAGCATCGGGCGTAACGCCACCTCGTTCGCCAGTGTCGGCCTGACCCCGAACCAGCGCTCGGTGGCGGCCGCCGCCGAGCAACTGGGGGCCGGTAACCCGGTGTATGAAAGCCTGCTGCGCTCGCCGAGCGCCGGCGTGGCGCAACAGGCGTTCCAGCAGCTGTCCGGGGAAATCTACCCGGCGCTGGGCTCGATGCTGCTCAACGACAGCCGTCAGCTGCGCGATGCGGTCGGCGAGCGTCTGCAGGTCCCGGGCGCGGTGGTGCAGAGCGAGGGCAACCTGTGGCTCAAGGTACTGGGCGCCTGGGGCAAGAACGACGGCGACCACGACACCGAGGCCTACAACACGTCCATCGGCGGGTTGCTGCTGGGGGCCGACGGCGCGCTCAGCGACAGTACGCGCCTGGGCGCCTTCGCCGGCTACAGCGACAGCTCCCTGAGCATGGGCGGCGGCACCCATTCCAAGGCCTCTGTGGACAGTTATCACCTGGGCACCTACCTCGGCCATGAGCTGGGCGCCTGGCGCCTGAGCGCGGGCGCGGCCCACAGCTGGCATCGCGCGGACGTCAAGCGCGACCTGCAGTTCGGCGAAGTCAGCGGTAAGCAGAAAGCCAAGGTCGATGCCCGCACCAGCCAGGTCTTCGGCGAAGCGGCTTATCGCCTGGACCTGCCGGCGCTGGCCCTGGAGCCGTTCGCCAACCTGGCCTATGTGCACCTGCACCGCGACAGCTTCAGCGAGAAGGGCGATGCCGCCGCATTGAAAGGCGGCAGCGACAGCCGCGAAGCCGCACTCAGCACCCTCGGCCTGCGCGCCCTGAAAAGCCTCGAGCTGTCCGGGCAAACCCGCCTGGACCTTTCCGGTTCCCTGGGCTGGCAGCACAACCTGAGCAACACCCGGGCCGAAGAACACCTGGCCTTTGCTTCCGGCGGCACGCCGTTCAGCGTCGAAAGCACTTCGCTGCCGCGCAATGCCGCGCTGGTCGGCGCCCATGCCAGCCTGGCGCTGAGCCGCGACCTGCGCCTGAGCCTGGACTACAACGGCCAACTGGCCAGCCGCGAGAAGATCCACGGGGCAGGGCTGAGCCTGAACTGGCAGTTCTGACCCGGCTTTTGACAGCGCCGTGCTGACGCAAGGTCGCGTCGGCACGGCAGCAGCTATCGGCACAGCACGGCTCGCCGTTGGCGGGCCGGCTGTTCGGTAAAACCACCCGCGTCGGGTCTGACGCGGTGTTTCTATCAAGGTAATTGTTTCTAGCAAGGCAACTATTTCCAGCAAGGCAACTAAGGAAGGTACCGATGAAATACAGCTTTACGGGGGCTGCTCCGGCAGCCAATAGCCTGGTGCGCGCCTCCTGTGGCGCTTTGATCTGTGGCCTGGCCGCGGCGGGTAGCGCCCAGGCCGCGCCTTATGTGGAAAGCGGCCAGCCGGGCGATCCCGGCAGTTGGCGCAGTGCCGAGTTCAACGCCGAATGGGGCCTGGGGGCGATCCATGCCGAGCAGGCCTATGCCGCCGGTTATACCGGCAAGGGCGTCAAGCTGGGGATCTTCGACCAGCCGGTGTATGCCCAGCACCCGGAATTCAGCGGCAGCGACAAGGTGATCACCCTGGTCACCAGCGGCATCCGCGAATACACCGACCCCTACATTCCGGTCAAAGCCGGCGATGCCTTCCGTTATGACGGCACGCCCTCGGTGGGTTCCGACGGCAAGCTCGGCTCCCACGGCACCCACGTCGGCGGTATCGCCGCCGGCAGCCGCGATGGCGGGCCGATGCATGGCGTGGCCTTCGACGCGCAGATCATCACTGCCGAGAACGGCGACCCGGGCCCCGAGGACGGGATCATTCTCGGCAACGACGGCGCGGTCTACCGGGCCGGCTGGGACGCCCTGGTGAACAGTGGCGCGCGGATCATCAACAACAGCTGGGGCATCGGCATCACCGACCGCTTCGACCAGGGCGGTCGCGACCCGGCCTTTCCGCACTTCACCGTGCAGGACGCCCAATTGCAGTTCGACCAGATCCAGCCGCTGCTGGGCACCCGCCAGGGCGGCGCCTACAGCGGGGCGATCGACGCGGCTCGCGGTGGCGTGCTGACCATCTTCGCCGCCGGTAACGACTACAACCTGAACAACCCGGACGCCATCGCCGGCCTGGCCTATTTCGTCCCGGAGATCGCACCGAACTGGATGACGGTGGCGGCACTGCAGAAGAACCCGGACACCGCCAGCCCCAATCCCTACACCCTCAGCACCTTCTCCTCGCGCTGCGGCTACACCGCGAGCTTCTGCGTCTCGGCGCCGGGTACGCGGATCTACAGTGCGGTGATCGGCGGCACGAACCTGGACGACATGACCATCGGCTACGCCAACAAGAGCGGTACCTCCATGGCCGCTCCCCACGTGGCGGGCGCGGCGGCGGTGCTGATGGAGCGCTTTCCCTACATGAGCGCTTCGCAGATCGCCACCGTGCTGAGAACCACCGCCACCGACATGGGCGATCCGGGCATCGACGCGCTGTACGGCTGGGGCATGATCAACCTGCAAAAGGGCATCGACGGCCCGGGCATGTTCGTCACCGAAGCAGACATTCCCCAGGAGTTCCGGGTCGAAGGCGCCTATGGCTCCGGCCAGTTCGTCGTCGATCTGCCCGGCATCGGCGCCGTGGTGGATGCCGGCAAACCCACCCAGCGCCTGTGCAACGGTCTGTCTTGCGGCCTGGATGTCTGGCGCAACGATATTTCCGGACACGGCGGCCTGACCAAGCAGGGCATCGGCACCCTGGTGCTGACCGGCAACAACAGCTACAGCGGCCCGACCCTGGTCAATCAGGGACGCCTGGCCGTCAATGGATCGCTGGCGTCGGCCGTGACGGTCAATGACAGCGGCATTCTCGGTGGCAATGGGCGCATCGCCGCCCTGACCGCAAACCGTGGCGGTACCGTGGCGCCGGGCAACTCCATCGGCACCTTGCAGGTGGCGGGCGATGTAACCCTGCAACCGGGCTCGACCTACGCGGTGGAGCTGTCGCCGACCAGCAGCGACCAGATAGTCGCTGGCGGCAAGGCCACCGTCGAAGGGGCCAACGTGACCCTGGCCCTGGAGAACAGTCCGACCCTGCTCAGCGCCAGCGAGGCGCGCAGCCTGCTGGGCCGGCAATACAACATCCTGCAGGCGGCCGGTGGCATCGACGGTCGTTTCGCTTCGATCGCGCCGAACTACCTGTTCCTCGGTGGCAACCTCGATTACACCGCCGGCGGCGTGCAGTTGCAGGTGGTGCGTAACGCAACCGCCTTCAGCGATGTCGGCCTGACCCCGAACCAGCGCTCCGTGGGTGCCGCCGCCGAGCAACTGGGGGCGGGCAATCCGGTGTACGAAAGCCTGCTGCTGTCGGAGAACGCCGCCAGCGCGCAACAAGCCTTGCAGCAACTGACCGGGGAGATTCATCCGGCCATCGGCACGCTGCTGATCAACGACAGCCGCCAGCTGCGCGATGCGGTGGGCGACCGCCTGCGTCAGGACGGCCTGCTCGATTCGGCGGCGCCCGCGGCCAGCGACAACAATCTGTGGTTCAAGGCGCTGGGGGCCTGGGGCAAGTCCGACGGTGGCTATGACCATGCCGACTACACCAGCTCGATCGGTGGTCTGCTGATCGGTGTCGATGGCTTGGTCGCCGAGGACACCCGTCTCGGCCTGTTCACCGGCTACAGCGACAGCTCCCTGAGCATGGGCGACGGCACCCATTCCTCGGCTTCGGTGGACAGCTATCACCTGGGTGCCTACCTGGGTCACCAGCTGGATGCCGTGCGCCTGAGCGTCGGCGGTTCCTACAGCTGGCACCGCATCGATGTGAAGCGCGACCTGCAATACGGCGAGTTCTCTGATCGGCAGAAGGTCAAGCGTGACGCTCAGACCGCCCAGCTGTTCACCGAAGCGGCGTGGCAAGTGACACTGCCCGGCGTGGCCCTGGAGCCTTTCGTCAACCTGGCCTACGTGCATGTGGGCAGCGACAGCTTCCGCGAAAAAGGCGGGGCCACCGCCCTGCGCAGCGGCGACGACAATCGCGACGCGGTGCTCTCGACCCTCGGCCTGCGGGCCAGCAAACGCTTCGCCTTGTCCGATGCCCGGCAGCTGGAACTGGCCGGCACCCTCGGCTGGCAGCACAACCTGAGCGACACCAGTTCGGATCAACACCTGGCTTTTGCCAATGGTGGTTCGTTCAACATACAGAGCGTTGCGCTGGATCGTAACGCTGCTGTGGTCGGGGCTCGCGCCGGCTTGTTGCTGGGGCGCGATACCCGGGTAAACCTGGACTACAACGGCCTGCTGGGTTCTCGGGACAAGAGTCATGGGGTCGGCCTGACCCTGGACTGGCAGTTCTGAGGCCTGCGGGCCAATGACTATAAGAGTGAGACACAACATGGGTGTATTCGATTACCGGAGTTTCAAGGGCGAGGCGGGCAAGGCGTTGTACAGCGATGCGCTGGCGTTGACCCTCTATGCCTACACGCCCACCGGGCAGCCGCTGGCATCGGGCTGGACGGCGATTGGTGCCGAGCCACTGGGGTATCAGGGCAAGGTCGGGCCCCAGGGCACCTTCTTCGGCGAGCAGCCAGGCTTTACCAGCGCCGAAGTGGAAGTGCTGGGGCGTTATGACGAGGCCGGCAAGCTGCTGTCGATCGGCATCGCCTTTCGCGGCACCGGCGGGCTGGGCTTCAGCGATACCCTGGGCGACATCAAGAACAACCTGCTGGCGGCGGTCGGGCCGGTGGGCTACGCGGCGAACTACAGCAAGAATGCCTTCGACAAGCTGTTCGCCAGCGTCGCCGAGTTCGCCAAGGCCCAGGGCCTGAGCGGCCAGGATGTGCTGGTCAGCGGCCACAGCCTGGGCGGCCTGGGGGTCAACAGCCTGGCCGAGCTGAGCGGCGAGCACTGGGGCGGTTTCTACGCTGATGCCCGCTATGTGGCATTCGCCTCGCCGACCCAGAGCCCGGGGGACAAGGTGCTGAACATCGGCTACGAAAACGACCCGGTGTTCAGGGTGCTCGACGGCACCACCTTCAATGCCTCCTCCCTGGGTAGCCATGACAAGGTCCAGGCGTCGGCGACCAACAACATCGTCAACTTCAACGAGCATTACGCCTCGACCCTGGAGAACCTGCTGCCGCAGAGCATCCTCAACCCGCTGTCGTGGAAGGCCCACGGCTCCGCGGGTTACGCCGATGGCTTGAACCGGGTGGTCGATTCGGCGTTCTACGACCTGACGAGCAAGGATTCGACCCTGATCGTCTCCACCTTGTCCGAGGGCAGTCGGAGCAAGACCTGGGTCGAGGACCTCAACCGCAACGCCGAACCGCACAAGGGCAGTACCTTTATCTTCGGCACCGATGGCAATGATCTGCTCAAGGGCGGGCGTGGCAACGACTTCATCGAAGGCCGCGACGGCAACGACACCTTCCGCGACGAGGGTGGCTACAACATCCTGCTGGGCGGCAAGGGGCATAACGTCTTCGACCTGCAGCAGTCGCTCGGCAAGTTCAGCGTGGTCAACGATGGCGACGGCAGCCTGTATGTGCGTGATGCCTATGGCGGCATCAGCATGACCCGCGACATCGGTGCGCTGGTGAGCAAGGAGCCGGGTTTCGCCTGGGGCCTGTTCAGCAAGGAGGTGACCCACAGCGTGACCGACCAGGGCTTGCTGGCCGGTAACCAGTTGACTCACTACAACCACTCGCTCAATGGTGATGCCTACGGCAATGCGCTGGTGGCCAGCGTCGATGGCGACTGGTTGTTCGGTCACGGGGGCGACGATGTGCTGCGCAGCGACAAGAGCGACGTGACCTTTGTCGGCGGCGCCGGCAACGATGTCATGTACTCCAGCGGCGGCGGAGCCAACACCTTCCTGTTCAGCGGCGCATTCGGCTTCGATGCGATCCATGGCTACCAGGGCAGCGACAAGCTGGTGTTCATGGGCGTGGCGGGCGCGGGGCAGGGCTACGACTACACGCAGCACCTGTCACAGAGCGGCCAGGACACCTTGCTCAGCGTCGGCGACTACGCCGTGACGCTGGTTGGGGTCGCGCCGGACAACCTCTCTGCAGGGGGGATCGTCTTTGCATAGATAAGTAGCAAAAAGCATTGCACTAAGGATGGGGCGCCAGCGGAGGGCGCTTCGTCCGCGTGAGCTATCTCGAGGATCTGTCCAAAAAGTCGGCGAGCGAAGGTCAGGCAAGGCAAAAACAGGCGAGGAACGGCCGGGGTCGCGCCCGACTGTAGGGACCTACATGAGCATTCCGAGCCTGTTTTTAACGCAGCATGACCTGCGTAGCGCCGAAGGCGCTCAGCGCGCAGCCACTTTTTGGGCAGAGCCTAACAAGTTCAACAACAAAGAGAGGCAATACCATGGGTGTGTATGACTATAAAAACCTCGGCACAGAAGATTCAAAGGCGCTGTTTTCCGATGCGCTGGCGATCACGCTGTATTCCTACCACAACCTCGACAACGGCTTTTCCGCTGGCTATCAGCAGTACGGTTTAGGCCTCGGCCTACCGGCGACCCTGGTGACGGCGCTGATCGGCAGCAGCGATTCGCAAGGGGTGATTCCCGGGCTGCCCTGGAACCCTGATTCAGAGAAAGCCGCGCTGGAGGCGGTGCAAAAGGCCGGCTGGACGCCGATTGGCGCTTCCCAGCTGGGCTACGACGGCAAGACCGACTTCAGGGGCACCTACTACGGGGAAAAGGCCGGCTACACCACGGCCCAGGCCGAAGTCCTCGGCAAGTACGACGACCAGGGCCACCTGACCTCCATCGGCATTGCCTTTCGCGGCACCAGCGGGCCCCGTGAGTCGCTGATCAGCGACACCATCGGCGATGTGATCAACGACGTTCTGTCGTTCCTGCAGCATGACTATTTGACAAACTACGTCGGCGAAGCCTTCGGTTCGCTGCTCACCGATGTCGCGGCCTTCGCCCAGGCCAACGGCCTGACGGGCAAGGACATCCTGGTCAGCGGCCACAGCCTCGGTGGCCTGGCGGTCAACAGCATGGCGGAGCTGAGTGGCGTTCACTGGTCGGGGTTCTACAACGACTCCAATTACATCTCCTACGCCTCGCCGCCCCAGATCGCGGGGGACAAGGTGCTGAACATCGGCTACGAAAACGACCCGGTGTTCCGCGTCCTCGATGGCACGACGTTCAACCTGGCGTCCCTCGGCGTGCATGACACGCCACAGGAATCGGCAACCAACAACATCGTCAGCTTCAACGACTATTACGCCTCGACGGCCTGGAACCTGTTGCCGTTCTCCATCCTGAATCTTCCGACCTGGCTGTCGCACATGCCCACCGGTTACGGCGACGGCATGACGCGGATCCTCGAGTCGAAGTTCTACGACCTGACGAGCAAGGACTCGACCATCATCGTCGCCAACCTGTCAGACCCGGCGCGGGCCACCACCTGGGTCCAGGACCTCAACCGCACTGCCGAAACCCACAAGGGCAGCACCTTTATCATCGGCACCGACAGCAACGACCTGATCCAGGGCGGCCAAGGCAACGACTACCTGGAAGGCCGCGCCGGCAACGACACCTTCCGCGACGCCGGCGGCTACAACATCCTGCTGGGCGGGCAGGGCAACAACACCCTGGACCTGCAGCAGTCGGTGAAGAACTTCAGCTTCGCCAATGACGGCGCCGGCACCCTGTATGTGCGCGATGCCAATGGCGGCATCAGCATCACCCGCGATATCGGCGCGATCACCAGCAAGGAGCCGGGGTTCCTCTGGGGCCTGTTCAAGGACGACGTGACCCACAGCGTCACCGACAAGGGCCTGTTGGCAGGGAGCAGCCTGACCCAGTACGCCTCTTCGGTGAAGGGCGACGCCGCGGCCAATACCCTGACCGCCCACGCCAGCGGCGACTGGCTGTTCGGCCTGGATGGCGATGACCACCTGATCGGCGGCCAGGGCAACGATGTACTGGTCGGTGGCGCGGGCAACGACCTGCTGCAGGCGGGCGGGGGCAGCAATACCTTCCTGTTCAGCGGCGACTTCGGCCAGGACCGCGTGCTGGGCTACCAGAGCAGCGACAAACTGGTGTTCCTCGGCGTCGAAGGCGTGGTCGCCAACGACGACTTCCGCGCCCATGCCAGCACGGTGGGCAACGATACCCTGCTGACCTTCGGCGGCGACTCGGTGACTCTGGTAGGGGTCAGCCTGGACAGCCTCAACGGCGCGAGCATCACCATCGCCTGAAGCCTGGCCGCGCGGGGTGGCGATTTTGCCCCGCGCGGTCACGGTTTTCCCTTCCTGCGTCCCTCGACAGCATTTTCCGCAAAGGTCACCGGTATTCAGCCGAAGAGTGACCCATCAGTCGAAAAACCACTCCAATACCTGCCCCCTGTGACACGGCGCTCGATAAAACATCGGCCTGTCATCAGGCGGGGCGATGGCGTGCGTTCGTTCCAGGGCTATTAAAGTCCGCGGGGACTGGCGCGTTATCAAGGCAGGCGCCCGCTGCCCAGGTAGCGGCCAATGCTCATTCAACGGCAACAGTGAACAGCAGGAGAAACACAAGGTGAGTGATAACCAGAGGTATGGCATCGGTCTGGCGCTGGCCCTGATAGCAGGCAGCGTTATGGCCGAGGACTTGCCTCAGCAATCGATCCTGAAGCGCTACGGCGTGACCCCGGACCAGCTACCGGCCGCTGCGCCGGTGAGCGGCAAAGAGGCGGAGCCCGAACCGAGCAGCCGCTTTCATATCGACGCGGAACGGCCTTGGGCGAACGTGACTTTGGGGGAGGGTAAAAAGCCTGAAACCACCGGCAATATCAGCATCGATAATGCAGAGGCCCGGGAGTTCGAGCGTTGTCAGCGGGTGCGCAGCGAGCTGCAGAAGCGTGGGGGACAGTACTACATTTCCTGCGATAACAGCGTGCCGGGGCAGAATTCGGCACCCTGGTCGCCCTGAGGGCGACCAGGTTCGATCGGTCAGTCCTCTTGGCGGACGGTGGCGACATCGGCCGCCTTGATGCGGATTTTCTTGCCGGCGATGTCTTCGAATTCGTAGAACCCGTCGGCGGTCTTGGCGTTAGGCATGTCCTTGGTCAGGTATTGCGTGCCGTTCTGCAGCGTCACCACGGTCGGCGAGGCGCAGCCGCCCAGTGCCAGGAAGGCTGCAACGGCCAACGGCAGGCCCAGGTATTTGACATTCATAGACAAACCTCTCTTCATCAATCTTTGTGAGTCCACCCACGACTGGCGGCTCGCGACTATATGGCTATCCGCCCTTGGTGTGATTAACCGCAAGAAAGTTCTGCGGCCCCGTAAAAAAACCTGTAACGCCACTTATCCAATAGTGTTTGCCAGGGCAGGCCGGCAGCTGTTATCTGTATGCATAACCAGTATCAACTTCTTTGCGGCGCGCCTGTCCTGTGACTTCCAACCCTCTGGAAAACCCTCTTTATTACCTGCACAACTTCCAGCAGGTGCTGGCCTGGCTCGAACTGCGCTACGCCGATGTGCTGTCACCTGAAGAGCATAGCTTCATCGGCGACTTCGCGGCCTTGGCCCAGCCATCCCAGGCCCTGCTGGTGCGCATGATCATGCGTAAAGGCTGTCATTTTCGCATGTCCCGGCTGGTCTATGAAGAAATCGGTGATACCCGCGCGGCCGTCGCGCCGCTGGTGCGCCTGGGCTGGGTCGACGAACAGGCGCCGCTGACCCTGGAAGAGCTGTTCAACCTGTTGCAAAAGGCGGAAATCCTCCACGGCTTTCGCGCGACGATCGAGCAGCCCAAGGCCCGCAAGTCCGACTGGCTGGCGGCGCTGGGGCCGCTGTTCGACGAACCGCGGAGCCTGGGCCAATGGTGCCCGGGGCTGCAAGACGGGGTGTGCAGCCTGACCGTCATGGCGCTGTGCGACCGCTTGCGCCTGATGTTCTTCGGCAACCTGTATCAGGACTGGTCGGAGTTCGTGCTGGCCGACCTGGGCATCTTCACCTACGAGAAGGTCGAGTTCCGCGACGACGCCCGGGCGCTGCGCAGCCGCGCCGACGTCGAGGGTTTTGTGTACCTGGAGGACTGTCGGCAGCGCTTCGAAAGCGGTGAGGCGCTGGATGAGGTGCTGGCGAGCATCCAGGCGTTCGCCAGCGACAATCCCTGGCTGCAGCGGCGCCGGGCCAAGCTGCTGTTCCTGCTGGGGCAGCACTGTGAGCGGCTCGCGCAATGGCCGCTGGCGGCCGCCATCTATCAGGACTGCGCTGACCCCGGGGCGAGAGCGCGGCTGATCCGCGTCTTCGAGCGCAGCGGCGATTACCCGCAGGCCCTGGCCCTGGCCGAGGCGGCCGCGCTGGCCCCGCACAACGCGGCCGAGCAGCAGCAACTGCTGCGGCTGCTGCCCAGGTTGCGGCGCAAGCTCGGCGGCCCGGCCACGCCGCGTGGCGGCACCCAACCGATGCTGCGCCTGGACCTCAGCCTGCCGCGGGCCGATCCGGCGCTGTCGGTGGAATTCCATGTGCAGGCCCATCTCCACGAGGAGCAGGCGCCGGTGCACTACGTGGAGAACAGCCTGATCAATTCGCTGTTCGGGCTGCTCTGCTGGCCGGCGATCTTCGCGCCGCTGCCCGGGGCGTTTTTCCACCCGTTCCAGCGCGGGCCGGCCGACCTGTTGAGCGAGGACTTCCACAGCCGGCGCACCGAGCTGTTCCAGGCCTGTCTGGCGGAGCTGGATGACGGGCGTTATGCGCAGAGCATCCGCCAGCGCTACCTGGACAAGTGGGGGGTGCAATCGCCTTTCGTGTTCTGGGGCGCCCTCAGCGAAGAACTGCTGGAACAGGCGCTGGCCTGCCTGCCGGCCGAGCACCTCAAGCACTGGTTCGACCGCCTGCTGCAAGACATCAAGGCCAACCGCGCCGGCATGCCGGACCTGATTCAGTTCTGGCCGCAGCAGAAAACCTACCGGATGATCGAGGTCAAGGGCCCAGGCGACCGCCTGCAGGACAACCAGCTGCGCTGGCTGGAGTTCTGCCGGCAGCACCAGATGCCGGTGGCGGTCTGCTATGTGCAGTGGGCGGAGCAGGACGAGTGAACTACCGCATCGCGGTACGGGCACTGTGCGAATTCACCGCCAAGGTCGGCGATCTTGACCTGCGCTTCACCCCATCGCCCACCGCGCTGGAAGGCATCCAGGGCCACCGTACGGTGGCGGCGCGGCGCAGCGCGAACTATCGGAGCGAGGTGGCCCTCGAAGGCTGCTTCGGTGCGTTGACCGTCAAGGGCAGGGCGGACGGCTACGACCCGGACGCCAACCTGTTGGAGGAGGTCAAGACCTACCGCGGCGACCTCGAACGCATGCCGGCCAACCATCGCCAGCTGCATTGGGCCCAGGCGAAGATCTATGGCTGGCTGCTGTGCCAGCAGTTGCAGTTGAGCAGCATCCGCCTGGCGCTGGTGTATTTCGACATCCTCAGCGAGCGCGAGACGTCGCTGGTGGAAGAGCATGAGGCTCAGGCCCTGGAGCAGTTTTTCAACCGCCAATGCAGCCAGTTCCTGCAATGGGCCGAACAGGAACTGGCCCACCGGCATGCCCGCGATCAGGCCATGGCGGCGCTGAGTTTCCCCCATCCCGACTTCCGTCCGGGGCAGCGCAGTCTGGCCGAGTCGGTGTACAAGGCGGTGAGCACCGGGCGCTGCCTGATGGCCCAGGCGCCGACCGGGATCGGCAAGACCCTGGGCACGGTATTCCCCATGCTCAAGGCGATGCCGGGGCAGCAGCTGGACAAGCTGTTCTTCCTCACCGCCAAGACCCCGGGACGCAAACTGGCGCTGGACGCCGCCGGGGTCTTGTTCGAGCGCAGCCCCGGGCTGGCGTTGCGGGTGCTGGAGCTGGTGGCCCGGGACAAGGCCTGCGAGCATCCGGAGCTGGCCTGCCATGGCGAGTCCTGCCCATTGGCCAAGGGTTTCTACGACCGTCTGCCGGCGGCGCGGCAGGCGGCGAGCCAAGTATCGCTGCTGGATCAGCAGGCGGTGCGCGAGATCGCCCTGGCGCATGGGCTGTGCCCGTATTACCTGAGCCAGGAAATGGCCTGCTGGAGCGATCTGCTGGTGGCGGACTACAACTATTACTTCGATTTCAGCGCCTTGCTGTTCGGCCTGGCGCAGGCCAACCAATGGAAGGTCGCCGCCCTGGTGGACGAAGCCCATAACCTGGTGGAGCGCGGACGCTCGATGTACAGCGCCAGCCTCGACCAGTACCAGTTGAGCGCTGTGCGTCAGGTCGCCCCGGAGCTGCTGAAGAAACCGCTGCAACGACTCAACCGGGAGTGGAATGCCCTGCACAAGGAGCAACTGCGGCCGTACCAGGCCTATGACCAGGCGCCGGCCCCGTTGCTCAAGGCGCTGTCGCTGTGTATCTCGGCGATCGGCGATTACCTCAACGACCACCCGCAAGGGCTGGACAGCCGGCTGCAGGGGTTCTATTTCGATGCCCTGCAATTCGCCCGGGTGGCCGAACTGTTCGACGGGCAGTTCCTCTTCGATATCAGCAAGCGCGAGCTCAATGCCCGGCGCAGCCTGTCCGAACTGTGCCTGCGCAATGTGGTGCCGGCGGGATTCCTGGCGCCGCGACTGAGCGCGGCGCGCAGTACGGTGCTGTTCTCGGCGACGCTCAACCCCTGGCATTACTACCGCGACCTGCTGGGGCTGCCGGAAACCACGGTGTGGGTGGATGTCGAATCGCCATTTAGTGCCGCGCAGCTGGATGTACATATCGTCAGCCGGATCTCCACCCGTTTCAATCATCGCCAGGCGTCCCTGGCGCCCATCGTCGAGCTGATCGCCACCCAGTTCCGCCTGCGCCCCGGCAACTACCTGGCGTTCTTCAGCAGCTTCGATTACCTGCAGCAGGTGGCCAGCCTGCTGGCCGAACAGCATTCGGATATCCCTGTGTGGCAACAGTCCCGCGGGATGGA